>NZ_CAMVDO010000020.1 GCF_947166265.1 uncultured Fibrobacter sp.
AAACGCTCAGTACAAGAGCATGGTCCTCTTCGGACTCACCTGGCGCTGGTTCTAATAGCGGCGAAGCCGCTAGGTGTTGAGCTCGCTCGCAGGTTCGCTTAGAGTTGTGAGTTCGCCTTGCATAGCAAGGCTCTGAGTAAAAGAAATGATCCCCGACGGTGTCGGGGATTTTTTTAACAAAGGCGCAAAGCGCCGTGCTCATACCTCAAAGGCACTTTGTGCCGTGCTCACTTTTCTAGATCCGCTTTCATCGCCCTGATGGCGTTTCCGCGGTGGCTGATGTCTTTCTTTTCGGCGAGCTCCATCTGCGCGAAGGTGCGGTCGAATCCATCGGGAACAAACAGCGGGTCGTAGCCGAATCCCATGTCGCCTGCAGGTGCGTAGTTGATTTGCCCGCGGCATTCTCCTTCGTAAATCTTGGGCTCGCTCACGATCCACTTGCCGTTTACTTCAGCAACTTTCTGGTACGAAAGGGCGCAGAAGTAGCGGGCGCCGCGGTCCTTGACGCCTTTGAGCTTTTGCATTAATTTGTCGTTGTTTGCCTGGTCGTTGCCGTGGTAGCCGCAGTAGCGGGCGCTGTAAATGCCCGGTTCGCCGTTTAGTGCGAATACTTCGAGGCCGGAATCGTCGGCGAGGACGGAGGCTTCGATATGCTTTTCGCAGAGCCAGTTGGCGACGGTGCTGGACTTGATGATGGCGTTCGCTTCGAAAGAATTACCGTCTTCGACGATGTCGCCTTCAAAGCCGATGTCCTTCAGCGTCTTGAATTCCTTGTTTTCGGTTCCGAGAATATGCGCGAAATCCCTGATTTTTCCCGGATTTCCTGTGGCGATTACGAATAAATGCTTCATACAAAAGTGCTTAGTGATTAGTGGTTGGTGGTTAGGATTACAATAAGAACGTTCCCTTTACATCCCTGCTTACTAACCACTGTTTACGGTCTACTAGTAATGTTCCGGTTTCAAGACGATTAAAATGGCGTCGACAACGACTCCTACTCCGCAGAGTCCGCCGGTGCATAGCCAAAGGATTCCTGTCCAGATTTTACCTTCGTAAAAACGGTGCAGGCCGAGATATCCTAGCAAAATGCAAAGCGCAAGCGCTATCCATTTGTTGTGTTCTCCTTGGGCGGGCATAAATTCTCCTAGTTTCGTTGCACCAAATATAGAAAAACGGAGATTGCACTTGCAAAAAAACAAAATTAAATTCAAAATCATATTTTTTTCTTATATTTATGGTATGCGCGCAATCAAAGTGATTTTAGGCTTGATATCGGCTTCGACTCTAGGCGTCGTGGCTGGCTTGATGGGGATCATTCCTTTTTATCCCGTGTCGTGGGGATTTTCCGCTGCCATGGGATTTTTCTCGATCGTCCAGATCATCTATTTTCTAATGATAGACGAGGCAGAAATGGAATGTGCCTTGCGAAAGAAGGAGATGATCGGTTTCTGTTCCTTGTCGACGGTCGTGGCCCTGATTCTTTATTCGATGAATACTGATCTCCCTGCTCCGGATGTTACCATATCCCTTTCCAAAAACGTTTGCCTGTGGATGCCCCTTTTTGAAATCTACCTGTTCTGGCGTGTGCTGAAGGTTGTTTATAGGGAAGACGATCCGAAACCGGAGCAGAAGCCCAAGACGGATAAGGATAAACCGGACGAAAAGGCGAAGCATGTCGTCAAGGAAGCCATTAAGAGGAAAATTACCCGTTTTACGCTATCGTCTGCGGAACGCGAACTCTATTCGTTGATTGGACTTTTGTCGGTGAAAAAGGAAATAGTCTCGCTCAAGAATATGATTCTTGCGCAAAACAAGCGTGTGGATGCGGGGCTTCCGTCGGTGCCGATGTCTTACCACTGCGTCTTTACGGGAAACCCCGGTACGGGAAAGACGACCGTGGCGCGTATTGTGGCGCAGATTTACAAGGATCTTGGTGTTCTTGAAAAGGGACACTTGGTGGAATGTGACCGTTCGTCCCTGGTGGCCGGCTATGCCGGACAGACGGCGATTAAGACCAATGAAGTCATCGACAGTGCCTTGGATGGTGTTCTGTTCATTGACGAAGCATATACGCTCGCCCGTAGCGACGGCCAGGGGCAGGATGCGTTTGGCCAAGAGGCGATTGATACTCTCCTAAAGAGAATGGAAGATGACCGTAAGCGCCTGGTGGTGATTGTGGCGGGTTACACGGATGAAATGAAGACGTTCATTAACAGTAACCCCGGCTTGTCGTCCCGCTTTAACCGCTATATTGAATTTGCCGATTATAGCGTTAGTGAACTTTATGAAATTTTCAAGCGTCTGGCTGAAAAGCAGAAATTGGTGCTGTCGCCTGAATTCGAGAATTGCCTAAAGGCGTTGCTCACGCATATTGTTTCGAAGGGTGACCGCACGTTCGGCAATGGTCGTGGGATTCGTAATTTGTACGAAAAGACCTTGGTGAATCAGGCGAACCGTTTGGCGAAAAAGGAATATGACGTGGCGGAGTTGATGAAACTCCTGCCCGAAGACTTGCCGAGCGATTACTAAAGCGATTTTATCCAATCTTTTGTCCAACGTTGTCATGCCCGACTTGATCGGGCATCTTTCGTTTGGATGAAATTTTTAGAAGGATTCGCGCAAGTCGATGGTGATTCCGATGTGCTTGCCGTCTACAAGCGAAAGGTCTCCGCGGGCGTGCAACTTTTCGCTACGGTTGAGCGCGAGGCGCCCGCCAAAGCCCACCGAGTAATGTATTTGTCGCTTGAAAAGTTCGCTGAAGTACGGCGCCGATTGCAAGGCTTCACCAAAGATGACTCCGGCGAATCGCCAGAAGAGCGGTCGGCGAAATTCCATCTGCCAAATCAGTGTCTGCGTGTCGCTCCAGATGCCGGATTCTACACCGCGGAATCTCTTGGTGCCATCAGGACCGGCGAGGCAGCCGAGCGGGACGTTGTCACCACGGCTCTGCCTTGCGTAAAGTCCGAGTGCAATGGAGGTTTCCCAGAAAAGGGGAGAGTAGAGTCTTGCGTCGAACGTTTCGGTATGGTAGCTGAAGTCTCCGCCGAAAAAGACTTCTTCGAAACTCAGGTAGTAGCCTTTGGTGGGCCAGTTGTTGTTGTCCTTGCGGTCGAAAACAAGCAGGTAGCCACCGCCTAGGTAAAAACCGTCTTGGTAATTCTTGGGAATGTCTTCGCCAAGTTCGTTGTCGCGGGCTTCGCCTTCAAGAATAGGGCCGTAGCGGAAGGGAATTCCCTGCGGAATGCCGAAGTTCATTTCGAAGGGGATGCGCCCGTAGACAAAGGTGCTCTTGTATTCGTCGATTCGTTCAAAGTCACCGCGTGCGCCGCGTTCGAAAAGCGAATATTGCCATTTGTTCAGGTTCAGCTTTGCTGGAATGTGCAGGTGATCGCCGAGCAGCCACATGTTCGGGGCATACTGGAACTGGAATTGTCCGCGCGTCGTTCCGCGTGCGATAAAGTCCATCGACGAAATATTTTTGCCGTCCTGGAACGGCTTGAAAAATAGGACGAAGACTGCACCGTATTGGATTTTTGTTTCTTCGGTGTAGGCGCCGAAAGGCAGTACCGAGAATCGCTGGAAGTTGTCGTTGGTTGCCGTGTCGCTAGAAACGGCCGTGCTGTCTGCGGCGTGCGCAAAAACGGAAAGCGCAAGGCACACGATAATAGTGTTGAACAACTTCATATGCCACAAGTATAGTAAACATTTTTTGTTATATTTAAGGAAAGAACTATTTATCCCAACAATTTATAACCTCTCACCTCAAAGGACCTTTGGTCCGCGCTCACACCTCGAAGCGAAGCGAGCAAATATGGCCGAACAGAATAAAGCAGAAAAATTCGTTTTCTACATGTACAAAATGACCAAGTCCTATCCGCCTAACAAAGAGGTGCTGAAGGACATTTCTTTGAGCTTCTACTATGGCGCAAAGATTGGTATTATCGGCCAGAACGGTGCCGGTAAGTCGACGCTCCTCCGCATTATGGCGGGCATCGACAAGGAATTCCAGGGCGAAGCTTGGATTGAACCGGGCCGCACCGCAGGCTACTTGCCGCAGGAACCGCAGCTTGACCCGAACTTGACCGTCAAGGAAAACGTGATGCAGGCCGTCGCTAAAAAGCAGGCTGTGCTTGACCGCTTCAACGAAATTTCCATGAAGTTCGCAGAACCCATGGAAGACGACGAGATGAACAAGCTCCTCGACGAACAGGCGAAGCTCCAGGACATTATCGACGCGCAGGACTTGTGGAGCCTCGACCGCAATATCGAAATTGCAATGGATGCTCTCCGCTGCCCGCCGGGCGACTGGCCGGTCACAAACCTCTCTGGCGGAGAAAAACGCCGCGTGGCTCTCTGCCGCTTGCTCCTCGAAGAACCGGATTTGTTGCTCCTTGACGAACCGACGAACCACCTGGATGCCGAAACGGTTGCTTGGCTCGAACGCCACCTCCGCGAATACAAGGGCTCCGTGATTCTGGTGACCCATGACCGTTACTTCCTTGACAACGTAACGAACTGGATCTTGGAAATTGACCGCGGTCGCGGCATTCCTTGGGAAGGCAATTACGCCCAGTGGCTTGACCAGAAGCTTGAACGCATGAAGAACGAAGAAAAGGGCGAATCTGATCGTCAGAAGCGCCTCGCTCGCGAACAGGAATGGGTGAAGGCTTCTCCGAAGGCGCGCCAGGCCAAGAGTAAGGCTCGTCTCAAAGCTTACGAAGACTTGCTTGCCGAAGATTCTCGCGAACAGATCAAGGTGGCCCAGATTCACATCGCAAACGGCAAGCGCCTTGGCGATATCGTGATTCAGGCGGAACACCTGCAGAAGGCCTTTGGCGACA
This sequence comes from uncultured Fibrobacter sp., assembly GCF_947166265.1. NCBI lineage: Bacteria > Pseudomonadati > Fibrobacterota > Fibrobacteria > Fibrobacterales > Fibrobacteraceae > Fibrobacter > uncultured Fibrobacter sp. The sequence goes on from NZ_CAMVDO010000020.1 coordinate 4,842, forward strand.
AGGTACTCTTCGATGATTTGAATTTCAGCTTGCCGCGTTCGGGTATCGTGGGTATTATCGGTCCGAACGGTGCGGGTAAGACGACTTTGTTCAAGATGATTATGGGTCAGGAAAAGCCCGATGGCGGTACGCTCAAGATTGGCGAGACTGTGGAAATCATCAGCATGGAACAGGGCCGCGAAAGCCTCGATGACACCAAGACCGTGTGGGAAGAAATTACCGGCGGTAACGACGAAATTATGGTGGGTGACCGCAAGATGAACGGTCGCGCCTACTGCGGACTCTTCAACTTTACGGGTGCTGCCCAGCAGAAAAAGCTCACTGCCCTTTCGGGCGGTGAACGCAACCGCGTGCTCATGGCGAAGAACCTGCAGAAGCCGGGCAACGTGCTGTTCCTTGACGAACCGACCAACGACCTCGATATCGAAACTCTGCAGGCTCTGGAACAGGCTATCCTCAAGTTCGCGGGTTGCGCCGTGATTATCTCGCATGACCGCTGGTTCCTCGACCGTATCGCAACCCACATCCTCGCTTACGAAGGCGATTCGAAGGTGGTGTGGTTCGAAGGCAACTGGAGCGAATACGAAGCCGATCGCCGCAAGCGCCTCGGTGAAGATGCCGACAATCCGAAGCCCATCAAGTACAAGACTCTTACGAGGCAATAAGGCTTGCCTTATCGCCTCAGAGGGCTGTTGACTGAAATTCTTGGAATATTCTCCCCGGCTAAGGTCACTGAGCTTGTCGAAGTGAGCCGGGGATACTTTTAAATAATATTTAAAACAACTTGACAATGCAATAGTTTTTATCTATATTTTTTCCTACCAAACAAATAGGAAATAACCTACAAAGAATTTTAATAGGAGGCCGATCCACATGACTCTACAACAATTACGTTATGCCATCGGCATTGCAGAAACCGGTTCCTTTAACAAGGCCGCCGAAAAGCTTTATATTTCGCAGCCGTCGCTGACTGCCGCCATCAAGGATCTTGAAGATGAACTGAACATCCTCATCTTCAATCGTACCAGCCGCGGAGTCAAGCTCACTAACGAAGGCGAAGAATTCATTTCGTACGCCCGCGAACTTTACCATCACTACGAAACGGTGCTGGACAAGTACGGCAAAATCGGCAAGCGTAAAAAGAAATTCGGCGTCTCGACGCAGCATTATTCTTTTGCGGTCAAGAGCTTTGTCGAAACGGTCAAGCTCTTTGATACCGACAAGTACGAATTCGCCATTCGCGAAACCCGCACCAAAGAAGTCATCGAAGACGTGGCCTCGTTCAAGAGCGATATCGGTATCCTTTACCTGAGCGATTTCAACCGCAAGGTTATCATGAACTTGCTGAATGCCCGCGACCTCGCGTTCCATAAACTCATTGACTGTAAGGCCTATGTGTACTTGTGGAAGGGGCATCCGCTTGCCAACAACAAGTTCATTACGCTCGATGAACTGGCCGAATACCCGTGCCTTTCTTTTGAACAGGGCGACAACAGCTCGTTCTATTTTGCCGAAGAAATCTTGAGTACAAACGAATATAAGCGAACCATCAAGGCGAACGACCGTGCCACCATGCTGAACTTGATGATCGGCCTGAACGGTTATACGCTCTGCTCCGGCATTATCTGCGAAGAATTGAACGGTTCCGATTACTTGGCGGTGCCCTTCAAGGACAAGAGCGAAGAATCGCGCCGCGTCATGGAAATCGGCTACATTTCGAAGCGCAACATGTTGCTTGGCCTGGTGGGCGAGCGCTATGTCGAAGAGTTGCAACGCTACCTGGCGACCTGCTCTTCGTAATAGCCTTAATCTATAACAAAATATTAAAAAGAAGTATTAAACTATTCCTTGTGTTCTAGGGCGTGCTTTTTTATCTTTGGCACGTCCTTAGAATTTTAGGAGGCGTATTGTGGAAAAACGCACGAATCTTTTAACGAATGGTGTCATCTGGTTTGGGGTGGCAATCTCGGTTTCTGAAATCGAGGCAGGTATTGAAATCGGCGCGGCATCCTCTTACGATTCCGTTTGGCTCCCGCTGATTTTGGGCCATGTCCTGGGCGGCATCTTGCTGTTTTTCGTGGGTCTCATCGGTGCCCGTGTCCGCCTGAACGCCATGGAAACGACAGCGTCTGTTTACGGCTCTTACGGTTCCAAGTTCTTTGCCTCGCTGAACCTGTTCCAGTTAATTGCATGGATTGCCGTGCTGAATGCGCAGGGGGCCTCGGTGTTGGCGGGCCTCAATCTCCCGATTTCTTTCCCGCTCACTTGCGTGATTCTTGCGGTGCTGATTGCCATTTGGGTCTTTGTTGGGCTCCGCCGTTTTGCGAAAGTCACGACGGTCGTGATGGCGGTTCTGACGGTGCTCCTGATTGTGCTGACGGCCAAGTTGTTCGGTGTCGGAACTTCGGGCGCGCCTGCCGCAGAACATGCGCTTAGCTTCTGGAATATCTTTGAAATTTCGATGGCGCTTCCGCTTTCCTGGTTGCCGGTGATTTCGGACTACACCAAGGATGTCGAAAAGCCGACGTGTGCTACGGCGGTTTCTGCGATTGCGTACTCGGTGGCAAGTTTCTGGATGTACTTTATCGGGCTTCAGATTGCAACGGCCGGAGTTGGTAACGATATCGCCCGCGCCATTCTGCTAGCGGGCCTTGGAATTCCGGGAATCATTATCGTTGTGCTTTCGACCGTGACCACCAACTTCTTGGCGGCGAACTCTGCCGGCGAATCGGCCAAGGCCATTGTCCACAAGTTGAATCCGAAAATCACGGGTGTCGTGGTCAGCGGTATCAGCGCGGTCCTTGCCATTTCGGGTATTATGGATCATTACATCGGATTCCTTTACTTGATCGCTTCGGTGTTTGCGCCCATGGCGGCCGTACTCCTGGTTTCGTTCTTCTTGGCGAAAAATCACCAGGTGGGTCACAAGTACTGGATTTTGAACTTGTTCGCATGGTTGGTTGGCTTTGCCGTTTACCAAGTCACGTCGCACATGGATTCTGTAATACTTGGCCCTACGCTTCTTTCTATCCTGGCATCGGCCATAATTTCCTATCTTTTCTCTAAGGCCTTGACTTTGAAGCCTAAGGGAAATTCATGAGCGAAGACATTTTAGCCAAAATCGTACGTATGCGCCGCGAAGATATTTCGCGGTTGGGTCTGAATTTCGGAATCGAGATTCCCGAAAAGCGCCGTGGCGGCCATACCGAATTTCTCGGGAACGCCGGGGCGATTCTTGAAGTCAAGCGAGCATCGCCTTCTAAAGGCGACATTGCGCCGGATTTGGATCCGGTGGCGTTAGCGATGACTTATGCCGAGGCTCATGCGCAGGCGGTTTCGGTGCTTACCGAAGGCAATTTTTTTAAGGGATCGCTCCGCGACTTGATTGCGGTTGCCGACTTGATGGAACGTCGCCGTCAGCAGGGCTTGCATGCGTGTGCCGTGCTTCGCAAGGATTTTCTCTTGTTCGAAGATGAAATCGACATTGCCTACCGCTGCGGTGCCGATGCCGTGCTCTTGATTGCGCGCATTCTGGATGACGAGCAGCTTGTACGCATGGCGAAGCGTGCGCAGTCTTTCGACATGCAGGCTTTCGTTGAAGTTCGTGAAAAAGACGACTTCCGCAAGCTGAAAGTCGTGACCGAAGCCCTTGGCGAATCTGCGGCCAAAACGATTGTCGCGGGAGTGAATTCTCGCGATTTGGCGACCTTCCATACGGACCCACTCGTGCCGGCGTCGGTGCGTAGTAAACTTCCGGCGAAGGCTGTTTTTGAATCTGGAATATTATGCCCGGCCGATGCGACTTATGCGCGCAATCTCGGGTTTACGGGAATCCTGGTGGGCGAGGCGGTCGCCAAGAATCCGCCGTTAGCCAAAGAAGTGGTCGGTGCGTTTGAATCGGGCTCCGAAAATGCCCGTGGCAAGTTCTGGAAAAAGTTTGCAGAGCGCAAACAGCAGAAACAAGCACGTCATTGCGAGGAACGAAGTGACGAAGCAATCCATGGCACAAATCGTCCGTTAGTCAAAATCTGCGGCATCACGCGCGAAGAAGACGGTCTATTGGCTGCTGAACTCGGCGCCGATATGCTCGGCTTTGTATTCAGCACCACCAAGCGCCTCACCACCGAAGAATTCGTGCGCAACTTCAAAGAGAGATTGCTTCGCTCCACTCGCAATGACGTAGCGTGTCATCCTGAGCAAGCGCAGCGCGTCGAAGGATCACCACTCCTTGTGGGTGTCATCACCGATCCGGAATCTGCTGAAGGCAAAACTGCCATCAAGCTTGCCCGCGAAGGTGTGCTCGATGCAATACAGCTTCACGGCGTTGACCCGTCGAACTTAGCCGCGACGGCAATTCCTTACTATTGTGCTGCCCGCGTCGGCGAAGAATCCGATTTCGATAAGGTTGCGGCTCTCCGCAAGAATGGTGAACCCCGCATTCTCTTAGATGCGAAAGTCGAAGGGATCCCCGGCGGTACGGGCAAGACCATTCCCGAAAAACTGCTCCGCGAAAAAGCGGGTGAATTACCGCTCTGGCTTGCTGGTGGCATCACCCCGGCGAATGTCGCTGAGCTCGTTGGCAAATTTGCCCCCGAACTTATCGACGTTTCGAGTGGCGTCGAGGATGCCCCCGGAATCAAAAACAGCGAAAAGCTGAAAGCACTTTTCGCCGCATTATAGCCTCTGTTAGAAAAATTTCAAACAAAAAAGATGGACTGTTTAGCCCATCTTTTCGTGTTAATTGTAGCTAATCCGAACAGTCCATTCTAGTTCAAAATCAGTTGCCATATTGTCGGATTGCATTATGGGTATGTTGACGTTCTTTCCTGCATCGCGAATAATGTAGCAGTAGTAAGAGGAGTGATCCACATTGCTTTCAATGAGGTTGCGTTCGAAAACCTTCGGACAAATGTCAATCTCGTTAACTCCGCCAGAGAAATCTTTTGTAAAATATTTGTGCCCGCTCCATGTACCGGCATCTTCTAGTTTGAATACCTCTGTTTTGACGGAATCCTTTAGAGTATAGTCCGCGTATGTTTTTATCACAAACGATATGCTCGGGTCTCCATCGCTGTAGTCACCCTCGTGTTTCTTTTGTTTTTCCCAGTTGTCTGTAAGCTGCCTGAACCAGGTTAGGTCTATTTCGACGGAGTACGCCCTATACAAGAAGGTTGATACATCGTCATCATAAATGGTTTCGTTTTTTGCACTAGAACTGTAATGATAATAAGAGCTGCTAAAAGCATAGCTTGAGCTAGAGCGGTAATAGGAACTGCTCGAAACGTGGCTTGAACTAGAACGGTAATAGGAGCTACTCGAAACATAATTGCACCGGAATCCATAGTTGCTGCAGCACCACGAGTCCGAACGGTAACTTTCTCCGTAATAGCATTTGTCCGCTTCACTCATCTCGTCGTTTTGCTCTTCGTAGTCGTCAAAATCCCTATTGGCATGGTCTTCCATATCGTCTAGATTATCTTCTGCCATGCTGAATGCGTTCTCATCACTGCATGAAGATAGAAGGGCTGCAACAAATAATCCCATAGTGGATATTTTTATCATTTTAAAAAAAGTCATTTATTCCTCTTTAAAAAGCGATATCCAAGCTTATTCGCCAAGACTTGGTCAACAGTTTGTAGTTCAAAATTTCGTTAGTGTAGGTGACTGCGTTAATCAATAGCATCTGCCACTGAATAGAAAGGTGACGTGTAAGTTCTAGGCCAAATCCTAAATAACCTAAAAATTCCCAATCTTCTTCTGTAAAGGCCGCGTCCGATTCGCCGACGTCATCGAAGTCGTAATAACGGGAAGTGTAGCTGTAGTAATCCCCAAGTTGTAAGGATACGTCGGCAGAGTAGTCAATCCATGCGTAGAGAGGTTTTCTGACATGAACATCAAGGCTGACATAAGGACTTAATACAAAGGGAATTCCGAATCTAAAGGTGAGAGGGATTTCGGCCATGATGTTGTGGTAATCAATCCAAACATCGTGACTGTAATTGTAGCGCTTATAACCTACACGAAAGTCACATTCCTCGATATCGTAACGTCCATGATGGTAGACAGTGTTCAGACCTAATTGAAAACTTCCTGCACTATAGAAATACCACCTTAGAAAAAAACCAAAATTCACGCCCATGTGGTCAAAGGGGGCATCGGTTTCCTCCACATCGAAATTTGCAACCGTCTCTTCCTGGAACTGTTCATAGCCCAAAGAAACGCCCCAATAGAAATTTCGCGGTTTCTTCTTTTCTGCGTTCTGGTCTTGTAGGGTTTTATAGTCTTCCTGCTGGGGAGGGAGTTCCTCAACGACTGCAACATTTTGATTCGCGTCCTGAATGGAGTCTGTTGATTCCACAGTGTCCGTTTTGACAAGGGTGTCTGCAGTTGCTACTTCAAGGGAATCCTGAATGGCGGGGGCTGCAGAGTCTGCAGGAGTTGTGTCTGGAGTGGCTAGTTCTTGCTTAAGTCCTTCGAGCATTGCGCTGCACTTGCAAAGCTTTTCAACTTTGACGCAAGATTCTCGACCACTGTCTTCGATGCAAGAAAAACATAGTTCTAAACAAGTGTCATCGGCAAAAATTTGGATGCTCCAAAATAGAATCAAGAAAAAAAGTTTCTTTTTCATATTGTCTCTACGTGAATTGAATAGGCTGAAGTTTTAAATCCCTAGAATATTATGGAATGTCGTTCGGCTTGATACCGTATTTACGGACGGCTTCGATATCGATAAGTTCTGCATCACCGGATTCAAAGTTCCCTGCTTCGACTTGTTCGTTGAATTTTTCGATGCCGGACTTGTTCGCTTGTGCAAAAGTCGATGAGCCTCCGATCATGGTGGTTTCTACAAAGTCAAGAACGTTGCTGTTTTCTTCGGTGCGCCATCCGACAAAGGCGTGGTTAGGAATGTTTACGATCAATGGCTGCATTCCAAGTGCTTCTAGGACGGATGCGAAAAGGGCGGCGGTTTCGAGACACAGACCGTCGCGGCTGCGAAGGACTTCGATCGGGTAGTTGATTTTTTGTCCGAGACTTCCGGCACCGTTGTTCTGAAGGTAGGTGATTTTTCTTGCTTGCAGGACTTCGTAGACTGCCTTGACGACGCGCTTGGAACTTTCGGCGATGGTCTCGTCGTCGCTGTATTTCTGGTAAATCTTTACGGATCCTTCGGGGAGCTTCTTCTTCAGGTCATTCAGAATATTCGGGATGGAATCCATGTTGGGGGTGACCCAAACTCCATACCACCAGTTCTTATTTTGAACGCCTTTAAGTTCCCATCCGTTGATTTGTACGGGGTGAAGCGTGGTCGGCTCGGATGCGGAGTAGAACAGAATTTCGTGGTCGTTCTCCAGGGCGTAGGCCTGAATTTGGATATTGGCTTGTTGGGGGGCGGTCAGTGTGACGGCCTTGCTCATGTCAAATGTCAGTGCGGGGGCGAAAATGTTCGCAGTATCGGGATTTACGAACCCGGTGACGCTTCCCGTATCGGTCCAGTCTGTAATCCAGGCCTTGACCATGATCTTTTTCCAGTTGCAAGGAACGGATTTGTCTGACCTTGCTGCGCACTGGTTTCTGACTTTTATGGAGATAGGGACGGGATGTGGTTCGCCCTTGTCTCCGAGAAAATCTTTATACATCAGGGGATATTGGTTGGCGAAAGCCAAATAGATGTCTTCCTTGGTGGTCCACTTGAAGGCATCTAGTTGCCGAGTGACTGTTTGTGCGTAGATGTCCGCGTACACCTGATCGTAGAGTTCTTGGTAGAGCGAGTCGTAGTTCGCTTGATTGAGGCTGTCTAGCAGGGACTGTCGCGTAGAATCCATCCAGGCTGTACTGTAGGCGTTGTCGAAAAGAATCTTGTATATAGTGTCTACGTAGGGCTCGGCGTAGAGGGAATCCCAGAGGGTTTCGGTTGCGTCTTCGCGGATAGAGGAGAGTGAATCTCTGAGGTTGTCCGAGATTTCGTCGCGGATAACCGTAGCCAGAGAATCCAGGTTTACCGGATCTGCATCGCGACCGTCGGCTCCATTTTCACCAGAGCAGGCGGCGAGGAAAGGGAGAACTCCCAGGGTGAGGAGGCTTGCAATGCCCAAGATTTGGTTCGATTTCATGTCGTCTCCGTTTTTGAAAAATTCTACTGCGGAGTTCGTCTTGTTCAAGGATGCAATCCAAACAAAAAAAGTGTGGAATCGCAGGTGCCCTAAACAGCTGAGGTAACGACCAAGTAAACCTTATCGTCTAATAGGCACAAACGACCCACACCACGGGGTGTGAGTAATCGGCCTTATTCCTAGACGATGAAATTTTGGTCGTTTTCCAGCTGTCCGAATAAGAGCGAACTCTAAACTATGTCAATGTAAATATAATTAAATGGTAGTGGGATTTCAAATTTTTAGAGGATTCAAAAACCGTGTAATGATGTAAATCACAGGGGGGGGATTGTCGGGTGTTTGCTCCAAATGGCCTAACTCGGGCCGTTTTGTACAAATTATAAAAGAAATTTTTACAAAAATATTGCTCTAACCCGTTGACAATCAAAGACTTATTATGTATATTGGAGTCATAAAGGTGAAATTGGCAATCCGCTTTGACGCTAGCGCCGCTATCGACGAGGTTCTCAAAGAAGGGATTCAGGCATTGCCATTTCATCAAGTGTTTAACGGAAGACTCTCGCTGATCGGGAGTCTTTCTTATATTTATGGCATGAAAGATAAATTTTTGTCTAATTTGTTTTTGGGGGTGGCGATGGGAACCCTGATATGTGCTTGTGGAGATGATTCTTCTACTGGGCAGAATGCGAGTTGTAAGTGTGATTTTGAATTTAAAGAAAGTATCGCGGCTATGGATTGGGGGGATGATACGACGTATGTGTTCGGGCACAAGACTCCCGATGTGGATGCGGTGACGTCGTCCCTGGCTTATGCTGCGTTGATGCGTGCCATGGGGCATAATGCGGTTGCGAAGGTTTCGGGTCCTGTTAATCGAGAGACGGAGTTCGTTGCGAAACAGTTGGGATTTGAATTGCCAGATGAGATGGTGTCGGTGAAGCCTGGTACTAGGCTCATTTTGACCGACCATGCCGAGTATGTGCAGTCTGTTGACGGGGCGCATGAGGCGAAAATTCTGCAGATTATCGATCACCATACGCCGGGGGATATTGATGCGGATTCTTCTGCTTATGTGCGGCGAGAACTTTGGGGATCTACTTGTACGCTGATAAAGTATCTTTACCAGGAGGCTGGCGTAAAGTTGGACGATGAGGTGGCCAAAATCTTGCTCGCGGGGATTCTCTCCGATACGCGGAACTTGACCAAGGTAAATACGACCCGTGCGGATAGCGTTGTGCTTGGTGAGTTGATGAATCAGCTTAAGATGTCCTCGGATAGCGTGCGGAGTCTTTTTAGGGGAATGTCTGACGCTTCACACGATATGAGCGGGATGACCGACAAGGAAATTTTCCTGGCGGATTATAAGGATTATACTATCGGCGGTTTTGATTTGGGTATCGCGAGTGAAAATTGGTATGACGATTCGACCAAGGATGAATTTTTTGAACGGATGTTTGCAGTCATGCCGGAAATTGCCAAGGAAAAGGACCGTGATATTCTGTTGTCCAAGGTGGACTTGCATACGCTAAATTCGGATCCGGCGGCTTCGGAAGATAGCCTGTATTTGAATGCCGGTACCTATATTTTGTACTATGGGGTAGGCGATTATGCTGAAAAGGCGAAGAAAATCGCCGAAAGCGCATTCGGGGAATCCGTGAAAGACGGAATTTGCTATTCTGCGGAAACGTTGAGCCGCAAGACGCACGTAGTACCCATGGTTACGGATGCAATAGAAAAAAATTCAGCTCAACCCCTTGCCAAATAGAATTAGACTTCCTAAATTAGGGAACATGAAGATGAATTCAGCAATCCGTTTCAACCGCTGGTGGTGGGGCTCTACTAAATAGAGTCCGTTTTGCTGATTTCATCAAGTGTTTGTAAAAGGCTTTCGGACTCACCGAAGGCCTTTAATTTTTACCCCTCAACTACGAATTTTAACCCCAACCCCTCCGCTCAAAATGACTCACGCAACTATAACCCCCACACCTCAAAGCGCCGTAGGCGCTACCTCACACCTCATAACCTCTGACAACGGTTTCTTTGACAAGTTCGGCGGCAAGTATGTTGCCGAAATCATCCGCCGTCCGCTCGACGACCTCGAAGCGGCCTTCAACAAGTACATCCATGATCCGGAATTCCTCGAAGAACTCCGTATCATCCAGCGCGACTACATTGGTCGCGAAACGCCGCTGTACTTTGCCCCGACCGCTACGGAACTCCTGGGCGGTGCGCAGATCTACATCAAGCTCGAAGGCCTTGCCAATACCGGTGCGCACAAGATCAACAACGCCATTGGTCAGTGCCTTTTGGCCAAGAAGATGGGCAAAACCCGCATTATCGCCGAAACGGGTGCCGGTCAGCACGGCCTTGCGACGGCTGCCGCTTGCGCGAAGCTTGGCCTTGAATGCGTAGTGTACATGGGCGAGGTGGACGTTCGTCGTCAGCAGCCGAATGTGGCGACCATGGAAATGTACGGTGCCAAGGTCGTGCCGGTCACGAGTGGTGCCCGCACCCTTAAGGACGCCGTGAACGAAGCTATGCGCGACTGGGCTACGAATTTCAAGAACACCCACTATGTGCTGGGTTCTGCTCTCGGTCCGGCTCCGTTCCCGGATATCGTTCGTACCTTCCAGTCGATTATCGGTGAAGAAGTCAAGCGCCAGGCCGCTGAACGCAACATTGACATCGCAGCCGTTGTTGCTTGCGTGGGTGGTGGTAGCAACTCTATCGGCGTGTTCACTCCGTTTATCGAAGACAAGAATGTGCGCCTGATTGGTGCCGAAGCCGGTGGCATTGGCCCGAACAAGGGTGAAAATGCAGCCCGCATGACGGGTAACGCGAGCCGCGAAGGCATTCTGCAGGGTTACAAGAGCCGCTTCCTCATTGATGAAGACGGTCAGTCGCTGCCGACCCGTTCCATTTCGGCAGGCCTCGACTATATGGGAATCGGCCCGCAGCTCGCTGCCCTCGGCGAATCTGGCCGCGTGGAATTCACGGCAATCCTTGACAAGGAGGCCCTTGAAGCGGTGAAGTTCTTTGCCCGCAACGAAGGCATTCTCTTTGCTCTCGAAAGCGCTCACGCAGGTGCAGCCGCCATGAAGATTGCGAAGGAACTTCCGAAGGACAAGGCGCTCGTCATCAATATGAGTGGCCGCGGCGACAAGGACATCTTTATCACCAGCCCGGTGTTCCGCCCCGAAAAGTGGAAGGAATTCCTGAAGGCCGAACTTGTTCGCCTCGAAAATAACGAAGACATCCACGACGCGGAGATAATGAACAAATAGGTAATGAGGTCGTGCTTCGCACTCTGGGGTCGCTCCGCTTTGAGCACGCTTCGCTTTGAGGCAAGGTTACGATTGCAAAAGCTTAAACCTCATACCTCACACCTCAAAGGGCCGAAGGCCCGACCCATAGCTACTAAAACCTTTCAACAGCGGCAAAGCCGCGAGAATTAATTATGAACTTAATGTCTCATCTTATTGCGGGTTTTCCTGACGCAGAAACTTCTATCGCTATCGCCGACGCCCTTGTGAAGGGTGGCGCCACCATCCTCGAAATCCAGCTTGCCTTCAGCGATCCGAGCGCCGACGGTCCGGCCATTCAGACGGCTTCGACCATCGCTCTCGACAAGGGTTATTCCACCAAGCAGGGCCTCGCCATCGTGAAGCAGATTCACGAACGCCACCCTGAAACGCCCATTTACATCATGACTTATGGTTCCCTCGCCTTTACGCCGGGCATCGAGAACTTTGTCAAGATGTGCAAGGACGCGGGCGTATCCGCTTGCATCATTCCGGACTTGCCGTTCGATGGTGACGAAGGTCTGACTGAAGCTTGCAAGAAGCACGGCCTCGAAAACATCCCGGTGGCAGCACCGAGCATGACCAAGGAACGCCTCGAAGCGATGGCCTCCAAGGGCTTCAAGTTCATTTACGCTGCACTCCGCGCGGGTACGACCGGTAGCGAAACGACGATTGACCAGGCAACGCTTGACTTTATCGACACCGTCGGTAAGGGTGGCGCGAAGGTGCTCGGCGGTTTCGGCATCCGCAACGGCGAACAGTCCAAGGTGCTCAGCAAGCATGTGTACGCCGTGGTCGCTGGATCCGTGTTCGTGAACCTCGTGCTCTCTAACGAAGACTCTGCCGAAGGCCGTGCAAAAGCCATCGCCGAAATCGAGGCGAAGGCTAGAGAAATCGCGGGTAAGTAAATCGCAGGTAAATAATCTCTGGTGTCCTAGGGGCCGTGCCTCTAGGCGCTTTCTTTTTCTGGATTTGGCGGCTTATCGCCAAAATGGCGCTGCATAATTACGGCGCAAGAAGCGTCGCCGACAATGGACATTACGGTGCGGGCCATGTCGACGATGCGGTCCACGCCGGCGATGACAGCGACATATTCGATGGGAATTCCGACTAGTGCAAAAATCACGGACATGAAGGTGAGGGACGCACCTGGAACGCTCGGAGTCCCGATGGAGGCGATGGTTGCCGAGAACGCGATTCCCATGTACATGCCCATTGTTAAATGAATTCCGCAACATGCCGCTACAAAAACAGTTGCAACGCTCAGGTAGATGGCAACGCCATCCATGTTGATTGTAGCTCCGAGTGGCAGGACGAAGTCGCGGATGTCTTTTCTGACATGCATCCGTTCGGTACTTTTCATGGTGTAGGGGAGCGTGGCCACCGATGAATCGCTTGAATAGGCGAATAGCAGGGCTGGCTGCATGTGTTTCAAGAACTTTAGCGGTGAATAGCCTCCCAAAAAGTGGAGGCAGGGAACATAGACCGCCATGGCGTGGAATAAAAAGCAAAAATGGGCGAGTCCAACCAGTGCGGCAAGTGACCCTAGTATGGAGGGACCGTTATTGGCGATGACGGGCGTTAACATGCAGAATATGCCGATAGGGGCCAGCATCATGATGTAATTTAAAACGCGTTGGACAACTTCGTTTAGGCTCAAGACCAAGTTCTTGACGGGATCCCCCTTGGCCCCGACATGAACGATAGCGATCCCAAACACCACGGCAATGACGATAATCTGAATCATGATTCCCGAGTAGGACGGGGCAATCATGTTGCTCGGAAAAAAATTGACAATCTCCTCTATCAGAGACATTTTCTTGACTGCGCCGATGGGTGTCGCAGTTTCGATGGTGATGTTGCTTAATGGAATGAATTGCACTGCAATGGTAGATGTCACAAGCCCTGTAAGGACGGCGAGAACCGTTGTGAACATGAAGTAGCAAACTGCGTGCAGTCCGATTTTCCCGAGGGTGGAAAGGTTGTTTGTCGAAAGAATGCCCGATGTAATCGACAGCAAAACGAGGGGCGCCACAATAAATTTGAGCAGGTTCAGGAATACGTTCCCGAACGGCTTGATAATGGCGTTCGAAACATCGGGAACGCCCTGTAGCAGACAGCCGACAATAATCGCCAGAATGAAAGCAACGGCAATCTGGGTGGTAAGATTGACTTTCTTTAATTTGCTGAATATTTTCATCGGCTTTTATTTTTTGAATTTCACTGCGGTTCCGTAGGCGATAATTTCTGCGGAGCCCGCCATTACAGATGCTGTGGTGAAGCGTACGCCTACGACAGCGTCTGCGCCAATGCAACTTGCCTGGGTTTCCATTCGTTCGATGGCAATTTGACGTGCGTCGTTCAGCATCTCGGTGTAGCCGGCGATTTCGCCACCTACAAGCGTCTTGAGTCCAGCGAAGACGTCGCGCACCACGTTTTTGCTAAACACCACGCTCCCGCGCACCATCTGAATGGTTTCGATTTCTTTGCCGGTGATAAAGTCCGTTGTATAGAGTTTCATAATTTCTCCTTGTTGTGATAATATAAAAAAAACGTTTTGTGGTGGATTGCAAGGGGGTAGATATTGTGAGAAAATGGCTTTTTTCGCGTTTGGGACATATAAAAATGGTTTTGAAGGGTGTTTTATATGCCCTTTTGTAGTTTGTATGTGTCGAAAATGAGGTGCTTTGGAGTGTGAGGGCATATAAAAAGGGGCTTTGTGCTGAATTTATATGCCCCATTGAAGCCCGTTTGCTGCTATGTTGATGCTTTGGGGCGTCGAGGGGCGTATAAAATGCTTGATTTTGCCGACTTTATATGCCCCATGCTTTGTTTTGGCATGTTTAATTGGGCGCAATCCCTCTCGAATAAATTAAATTTTCTATGAAAATTCATTTTTTAGGGATAACGGAGATTTTATGAAGAGTAGTAACGTCATTGCGAGATTTGTTGCGAAGCCTGCCATGAGCGGAGCGTGGTGGTGGCAATCTCTAGTTGCGTTTCTTGTTGTATTCCTTGTCGCTTGCAGCGGCGACGGTTCCTCGAGTGCTGCAAACGGAAATTCTGACAATTCTAGCAACAGCGATTCTGGCAACGGTGCCAACAGCGAATACGATGCTTCCTCGAATACCCTCAAGGACTCGCGCGACGGCAAGGCTTACAAGACCGTGAAAATCGGCGATCAAGTCTGGATGGCGGAGAACCTTGACTATGAAACGGGAAACGCAGTCTGCGGCGAAAAGGAATATATGACCTTGTTCGGTTGCCTTTATTCCTGGGACGAAGCGAAGACCGTATGCCCCGGTGGTTGGCATTTGCCGAGTCAGGCCGAATGGAATACGTTGATTGAATTTGTCGGGGATTCCTCGACGGCAGGGAAGATTCTCAAGGCCACGAATACCTGGAGCGATAAAGGGCATTACAAAGACGGCACCGACGATTACGGCTTTACCGCGTTACCTGGCGGCGTGCGCCTTCCGCAACGGGGCAAGACGCATCAGTCGTTTGTCAGTTCGGGAGCCTTTTTCTGGAGTGCCACCGAGGTCGATGACGACGAGTCAATCACCTTGGTTTTGCGTTACGAAAACGATGCAGCAACATTGTTCGAAAACTACAAGGACGCCGGTGTCAGTGTCCGCTGCGTGAAGAATTGAGTTAGAAAAATACCCTGTAGGGAACGGTTTTCTGCTGCTTCCGCCCCTTGGTGTCAAAGTAGAAGTCGCGTCGGAGTCTGTTCATTTTTGCGGCAGGTCGCTTTGCTATGGATGTTGTTATTCCATCGGAATAAATCATGAAGTATTGGTTCGTTCCGTTGTGTCGGATTTCTTCTATCATGAACCCGTTTTTATTTTCTGTAATTGTGTGGTCGTATGACTGTACAATGTCTCCATCTTTTATCGGATTCCCGTTGTTATCTGTGCAACCATCTTCGCAATCTTGAACTCGGTAGAATTCGTGGCAAATATGGCTGTCATTTGGGTCGGCAACATAGATTTCAAAACGAGCAGTATCCATCGGTGCGCCGTCTTCTGATCCAAGATGCAGTATGAACAAGGTGTCGTTTTTTAATGATACTTCAATATGGGTTGCGTAAGTGTCGTGCTCTTTTTCTAAAGTTTCTATGTCGTCAAGAATAAGGCCGTCTTTATACACTTTCGTAGTAAATTTGGTTGTTCTAATATCTTGCTTACGTTCAATGGAATCCCTCATAAAAGCTTCGATAGATATAGTGTCATTTGAAATTTTTTTGTTCGCAATGCTGCGGTGGTCAGACTGAAAATTAAAATCGTCTACTAGATAAAGTTTAATCGTCGTATCGATTTGACTTATTCCGTCACGATTCGATTCAACAATACTTCCAAGGTAGTCTTTTTCTCTTAGAATTTTCTCGGAACGAAATTCTCCATCGCTGTAGGTAAAAATAGTACTATCAAGGAAAGCATCTGTTCCCCCTAGATAAAGCCCATACCACTCTTTGTAATACATCAGCAGCCCTTCCGTGCAGGTGATGGCGTGGACTGTTGGGACAAGGAACAGAAGAAAAAGAAAATAGCGTATCATTTGAAGTCTGTTTTTTTTTAGCCTAATATAAAAAAAGAATACGCTTGTCAATGAAAGTGATGCTGCGTACGTTTTGCAGAAACTGTTTGTGCTCGGCCATAGCCAAGCCCGCATAGCTGCTATTTTCGCTTACAGGGGTTTTAGGGGGCAGAGCCCCTTAGGTGTGGGGGTAGCGGTAGACACCGCGAAAGCCTGGCCGCAAAGCGAACATTCGTCGGCCAAAGGCCGAGGCCATGTGAGCGTGCGGAGCAGGCTGAGCAGTGGCTAAAGCGAGGGGGACAACAGCTTCAAGGCGAGTGTTGTGGCAAACGGAGTTTGACATAACCGAGCCGATCTGTTGGGGCTTGAGCGTAGCGAAAGACCAGCCTTCCCCCCTTGAAAAAAAAAGCCCGCTTTCGCGGGCGTGACAACCTTGTTGTTGATTGTGCTCAAAGCGACCCTGTAAGGGGTGCGACCTCATACCTCGAAGGACCGAAGGTCCGTGCTCATCGCTCTTACAGCGTAGCCTGGAACTGGTGGAATTTTTCCAGGAGTTCGGCGTAGGTCTTGGTGGCTTCGAGCTGCGGGAACTGGGCGACGATGGAATCCGGCGCGCAGAAGAAGCAACCCTTGTCGGCCTGCTTGAGCATACCCGTGTCGTTGAAGGAATCGCCGCTAGCGAACACCTTGAAGTTGAGTTCCTGCAGGTGCTTCACGACTTTAGTCTTCTGGTCGTTGAGGCGCAGATGGTAACCCTTGATCATGTCGTTTTCGACTTCCAGGTTGTGGCAGAAAATAGTCGGGAATCCGAGATTCTTCATGATGGGGTAGGCGAATTCCTGGAACGTGTCCGAAAGAATGATCACCTGGGCTTCGTCGCGGAGCTGGTCCATAAAGTCGCGGGCGCCGTCGAGGAGTCCGAGGTTTGCAATCACGTTCTGGATGTCCGAAAGTTTGATGCCTTCGCGTTCGAGAATCTTGATGCGGCCCTTCATGAGCACGTCGTAGTCGGGAATGTCGCGAGTAGTCAGGCGCAGGTCCTTGATACCGGTCTTTTCGGCGACGGCGATCCAGATTTCAGGGGCGAGGACACCTTCAAGGTCCAGGGTAACGACACATTGCTTGGTAAACATACTAATGTCATCCCCGCGAAGGCGGGGATCTCCTTAACGTTTATTTCTTTCGTTCCTTAATAATTTCTCTTAAATCCGCAATCGTAATCTGGTACGGGGTGCGGCAGAAGTCGCAAATCACTTCGAGGTCCTTGCCTTCTTTTTCGAGGTCCTGCAAGTCCTTGAGCGGGAGCGTGGCAAGCGTTGCCACGGTGCGTTCGCGGCTGCAGGGGCAGTAGGCCTTCGGGTCGATTTCTTTGACGATGTCGATTTCGTAGGGGCCGCGCAGCTGGTCCAGTAGCTCGTCCAGGTCAAAGCCTTCGGGCGTGTTCATGTCGCAGAACTTCGGCAAGTTCTGGATGATGACCTCGATCAGGTTGATGTCCTTGTCTTCGAGGTCGGGGAAGGCTTCGATGTAGAAACCGGCGGCGTAGTCGAGCTTGCTCGGATTTTCTTTATTGAAGGCGGCTTCGATGCCCACGGCCGAGCGGATCTGTTCGGACTGCAAAAGGTAGGTGGCGAGGTTCTGGCCCATCGATACGGCGGGAGCCTCGATAATGCTTTCGTGGACGCGCTTGCCCTGTTCGTTCAGTTTCACGACGCGGACACTCTGCGGAATGAGGGCGGGTTCGTTACCACCTACGGCCTGGAGTTCCGGCTGCGGAATCATGGCGCGCACCAGGCCCTGCGGCGTGGAGTCCGACTGCACCAGCGTGATTTCGCCCGAGAATCGGGTGGTAAAGCTTACGGTGCCCGGGAACTTGAGCGAGGCGCTCAAGAAAATGCTTGCGATGGAGTTTTCGGCGAGGAGCTTGAGGGCGAAACCCTGTGCGTTATGCTTTTTGCCGATTTCGTTCATCGTCGCGGTCAAGTCGACGACAATCAGGCGGAAGGGCGTCTTCTTGCCCGTAGCGCGGATAATGCGGTCCTTGAAATTCATGGCCCAAAGATAGAAATTTAGACGAGAGGCGATAAATGCGTAAGGCGAATATCACGGCAAAAATTTATTTTTGACATGATTGAGCCTAGTATTTAGCAAGAAGTGCAAAGACGAAAGACGAGAGAATGTTGGTGTTGTGTCATCCTGAGCGTGGTTCGGCAGGCTCACCAACCTAAGGTCCCTGAGTTTGTCGAAGGGCCGCAAGGTTCGTAGGAGCAGGATCTCTAGATGAGATTTAATAAGCTTTGATTTAAGAAAATAGAGAAAAAGGGGAAAGTTTTCCCCTCGCTCCAGCCTCATGTCATTCTGGTCCCGGTTCGTTGACCGGGATAAACTCCGGCGGGAAAGACATGTGTCTTACGCGACCCTTTCGAGCGGGCTTCAGACGCCAGCCCGCAACGCCTGGCTTGGGTTGGTGATTATGTCGCGGTTGGCTTGTGGGTATAAAAAAACAGCCCAACTTGCGTTGTGCCGTTTTTATACCCTGTATAGCGGTTGGCTTGTGGGTATAAAAAAAAACAGCCCAACTTGCGTTGTGCTGTTTTTATACCCCCAAGCGGTTTCGAACCGCTGTTGCGGGAATGAAAATCCCGAGTCCTGGGCCACTAGACGATAGGGGCGATTTGTGCGACCAAATATAGGAAAGTTTTTTAATCCGTCAAGGGGTGTTTTAATCTTTTTTTGAGGGGGAGGGGGCGCGGTTGCTCGTGGATGCAAAAAAAGAAACCAATCTTTTGATTGGTTTCTTTCGTACCCCCAAGCGGTTTCGAACCGCTGTTGCGGGAATGAAAATCCCGAGTCCTGGGCCACTAGACGATAGGGGCGTTTTAGTAGGGCCAAATATAGGTAAAGAATAGAAAGCCGTCAAGGGTATAACTCAAAAAAAGTTAATTTTTCTGCGTGAACCTGCGAAATTGGCTAAAAAAATCCCTAAAAGGCGGTGTTGTCCGCTTCTTGCCGATGGCTCTGTTGGCTAGCGCCACCGATGCCGCCGTCCTTTGGGGGGTGCGCTCCTTTATCGATATCGTGGGTGGCGCGGGGCGGATTCCCCTTTCGGCCTGGCTTGTGGGCATGATGTTGTTGGCCCTGCTTCGGCTCGTTTTCCTATACGGAAAGACCAAAATTTCCGAGGGGTGGCTTTTCAAGGCGTCTGCCCGTGTGCAGGCTTGGTTCTTGCATCGGCTTCGGGGCCTTTCTCCCAGAAATTTCCACACTCCTAAGGGCGAACGCATGGTGGAGGCCGCTTACGAGGCGACTGTCGTGTTGCAGAACAATGGCGGCGTGTTCTTTCAGGCGGTTCAGGCGATTTTGCAGTTGATCGTGTTCCTGCCGGTGCTGTTCTTTATTTCTTGGCCGCTAACGTTGTTCCTTTTCGTGGTGGTGGTGCCGCTGGTGGCGGTACTGCAGCGCAGGCTCCATAAGCTTGGCCCCGCCGAAGAATCGCTGCTTCGTTCCCGCTCCGATTATCGCGGAAACCTGGCGCTTGCCCGTAGACTCTTTAGGCAGTGGAGCGGTCGCGATGAACGCAGGGAAATCTCGAATGGACTCCTGAAAGAGGTGCGCGGGCTTCGCGACGATGGCCTCTCTGCTGCAATCAGGAAGTCCGGGCTTTCGCTTTTGACCGAAACGGTTTCGGTGCTTGCGATGGTATTTGTGCTTGCATTTTGTGCGCTCCTGATGAAAACCGGGTATATGGATGCGTCGGGCCTTGTGCTGTTTACTTCGGCGGTGCTGCTTTGCTACAAGCCGGTCAAGGAATGTGCTCGCGTGATGCCGCAGTTCAGGGCGGCGGTGAGTGCGGTGAATGTACTCGAGGATTTTGAAAGGCTCGATGTGAAAAAGGCGGAAAAAAAGGTCTTTTTCCGAAACGCAAAATTTCATTATGATGGTTCCACGAATCTAGTCTTTGCGGATCTTTCGCTCGATTGGTCCCGTGAAAAGCCTGTGCTCGTTCGCGGCAGGAATGGAGTCGGAAAATCTACGCTGCTTCGCCTGCTGGCGGGGCTCGAATCTTTAGATGAACAGGACACACCCCTGTCAGAAGCTGAAAAATGTGATTCTTTTTCCGTTTCTCCCTCCGATGTCTTTTTCGTGGCTCAGGATTTGGAACTTCCACCCAAACGGATGCTTTTCCGACTCATTGAAAAGTCTGCGGATGCGGGCTTGAAAGCTGCCGTGCTTGCGGAATTCGTCTCGGTTTCTGGTGCAGCGCCCCTGTTTGAGAAAAACGGGCTTTCCGGTGGAGAAAGGGCGCGCCTTGCACTCCTTTGGGCGCTTGCCTCCGATTGCCGTACCGTCTTGCTCGATGAACCTTTTGCCTCCGTGGCGCTTGCCGACCGTGAACCCCTGCTCCGGGCGTACCTAAAAGCAGCGGATTCTCTTGGCAAATGGACAATAATTGTGAGTCATGATGTACTTTCTTCAAAAGTTGAATGTATATTTAATGTTGTGCAGTTATAGTGGAGGCGCCTATGGAAGAACAGTTGAAAGCTCAGTCGAATGGATCCGTGAATCAGGCAAAACCGGTCAATGCGGAAAAAAAGGTGCCGGAACAGGCCGCTCCCAAGAGTTCCGTGCCGGGTGCCGATGCCAAGACGATTGATCTTCCCGAAGTGGATGAACGTCCGCAGCGTCCGTTCCTATACCGCAACCGGGGAATCATTCTTGGAATTTTGACGATTGCCGCTTTAGTATTCCCTCCGGCAGATTTGGAAATTGTTCCGTTCCTCGTCTTTATCAACATCTTTATCATCGCCATCTACCTTCGCGTCAAGGCCCGCAGGGCCATTGGCGACCATACGCGTGGAACGGCGCAGCAGGCTCCGGTCCTTGTGACGTGGGGGGCTTATGGCCGTATGCGTCATCCGCTTTATACCTCCAATATGGCGATCGGTATTGGCCTTATCGTTCTGCACCTGGGAATCAGCTGGTTCGTGATCCCGTTTATTGCAATCTTGCTTGCTCTCGGCTTTAGGCTTGCTAAACTGGATGACCTCTATCTTGAAAGTCGTTACGGTTCCGACTGGAAACTGTGGGCCATGAATACGCCCGCCTTCATTCCTCGCGAAATCCATGTTCCCGGTCCGCTTCGTAGTGGAAAGGAAGCGATCGTTGCCGACATGTGGACCTGGATTTGGCTTGCGCTGATGGTTGGCCTCGTGCTTTTCCGTAAGGTCGATTTCCTGATATGGGCTTAAAGCGTGTGAACTTGGGATGGGCCGCATGGGACGGCGCCGTAAAGGCTTTCGCCCGTGCTGCGAGCCTGTTTCCGGGACTCGATAGCGAATACCATATCGAAGAACGCCTGTCGGGGCCATGGCCGAGTGATGGCCCGTACTTGTGGCTTCACGGGGCAAGCCTTGGCGAATGCCGTATGTTGCTTGGCCTTGCGCATGCCCTCAAAGAAGACCTGCCGCATTGTCCGAAACTTCTGATAACCTCGCAAAAGGTCGAGGCGGTTTCTTTTTTGCGGGATATTTGTAGTGGGGTTGCCGAGGTATGTATTGCCCCTGCGGATATTCCTTCGGCGTTGAACGCCTTTATAAGCTCGGTGCAGCCGCTGGGACTCATTCTTGGCGAAAACGAACTGTGGCCGGGGTATCTTTCGACGATGTCGAAAATATCGACCCGCCGAAACATTGCGCTTGTATCGGGGCGCTATCGCCGTTCTATGCCGTTCCTCGATTTTTCGGGGATGGGTTTTGCCAGCTTGCAGACGTCTGCCGATCTCGGACGCTTTTCGTATGCGAGCAAGGGCGCCGTACCGTGTACGATGGGCGGTGACTGGAAATTGCTGAACTGGTCCCGCGATGGCGGTCTAGTCTGCGTTCCCGAGAATACGACCGTAGATACGGTGTTCCTGTCGTTTCATCAAGAAGAAATGGATGCGTTCCTTGCGATGGCGAAGGACTCCGTAGACAAGGGAGAATCGGTGGTGCTGATGCCCCGTAGGCTTTCGGAGCAGGGCGTGTTCCGTAAACGGTTGCAGGACTCCGGACTGCAGGTGGTGGACTATCCTTCGGTACAAAACGGTGCGGTTTCGATTGTCGGCCGTTTTGGCCTTTCCCGCGAGATTCTCTTGAAAAGCAAAAGTGCCGTGGTGGGCGGTTCGTTCAACCGTGTGCTTGGAATCCATGATTTCTGGGAACCCTTGCGGATGGGCGTTTCCACCTGCGTTGGCCCCTATTCCAAGGGACACGAAAATGTCGTTTCGCGCTTAGTTTCTATGCATGTGCTTGCGCAGATAAATTCGGCGTCGGACTATTTGCGTCGCAGGCGTCCGTCTTCAGATACGGTACGGAACTGCTTGATGCAGGAAAAGAAGAAAGTCTTGAATTCCTATTCGTTGTTGTTGAATTTTATAAAGGGTCTTTTATGAAAAAGGTGATTCTTGCGACTCCCCGAGGATTTTGCGCGGGCGTGGACCGTGCTATCCATGTGGTGGAACGTGCGATAGAAAAGTTTGGAACTCCTATTTACGTGCGTCATGAAATCGTGCACAACAAGTTCGTGGTCGATTCGCTAAAGGGAAAGGGCGTTGTCTTTGTCGACGAACTTGACGAGGTCCCGACGGGTTCCGTGGTAATTTTTTCTGCCCACGGGGTCGCCGAAGAAATTTATGCCGATGCGGAAAAACGCGGACTGCAGGTGCTGGATGCCAGCTGTCCTCTGGTGCTCAAGGTCCATTACAGTGCCAAACGGCATTATGCGGCCGGTCGCCATATTATTTTGATTGGACATGCGGGGCACGCCGAAGTGGTGGGTACCCTGGGTCAGCTTCCGCCGGGCGCGATTACGCTCATCAAGAACGAAGAAGATGCCCGCACGGTGGATGTCCCCGCCGATAAGGAACTCGCCTATATTACCCAGACGACGCTTTCGGTTGCCGAAACGCGCAAGATTATCGAAGCGCTCAAGAATCGTTTCCCGAATATTATCGGGCCCGATGCTGGGGACCTCTGCTATGCGACGGGCAATCGCCAGGCGGCGGTGCTCGACTTGTGTTCCAAGGTGGACATGCTGCTTGTGGTGGGAGCGAAAAATTCGTCGAACTCGAGCCGCCTGATGGAACTTGGGTTGGAACAGGGAATTCAGAGTCATTTGATCGCTTCGGTCGACGATTTGGATCCGGAATGGTTCGAAAATATCGAATCGGTCGGAATTTCGAGTGGCGCAAGCGCTCCCGAGGTGCTTGTGCAGGGGGTGGTAGACTGGATTAAGTCCAAGTTTGCCCCCGTAGAAATTGAAAATTTTGTAAAATTGGTCGAATCTACCAAGTTTAACCTACCAAAGGCCTTGCAAGATTGATAATTTAACCTTGACGGATTGCTAATTTTTTTCTAAAATTGGTGCCTGTTATAAAACAACGGAGTTTATTATGAGCCGCATTTGTGAAGTTACCGGCAAAGCCGGTCTCGTGGGTAACATGGTTTCCCACTCTAACCGTAAGAAGTTGATGAAGCAGCTGCCGAACCTTCAGAAGAAGCGCTTCTACATTCCTGAAGAGGATCGTTGGGTCACGCTTCGCGTGAGCGCCGCTGGTCTTCGTACCATCAACAAGCTTGGCATCCAGGCTGTTGCTCAGGAACTCGGCATCTAATTACCGAGCCTAGAAATTTCAAATAACCGCCAAGGTCCTCTTGGCGGTGTTTTGTCGTATTTGCGGAATTGCGCGTTAGCGCGAGTGGAAATCAAAAAAGGCGCCTTTGGCGCCTCGTATCTGAAACCTGGTACCTGGTCCCTACTTATTGATAAACTGCGGGATTCCCTTGTACTTTTCGATGTTCTTCATGATGCAGGCCATTTCCCAGTCCTTTTCCTTGAACCGGCGGCGGAGGAGCGCCACGAATACTTCCATGAGCATCAGACAGTCATAGACGGCGCGGTGCATCTTGTCGGCCTCGATACTCATCGAAATTTCGTCACGACGCTTGAACATGTTCGCGAGAATGCCGAGCTTGTGGGAACTTGCTTCGGGGAGAATCGCCTTGGAGATGGCAAGGCTGTCGATAACGGGGTTCCCGGGCACGAGCTGCGGGTTGTTCTTGTAGGCGACGCGCAAAAAGCTGGCGTCGAAGTTTGCGTTGTGGGCAATGAGGATGGAACTTTGTCCGCAAAATTCGGTGAACTTCTTGATGGCATCCCCAACGGCGGGGGCGTCCTGGACGTCGCTGTCGTAGATGTGGTTCACGGCAGAGGCTTCGGCCGGGATCATCATGTTCGGCTTCACGAAGGTTTCGAGCTCGCCAAGCAACTTGGGGACGACTTTCCCGTTCTTGGTTTCCACGGTGAATTTGACGGCGCCGATTTCAATAATTTCGTCTTTCTGGTTGTTGAGGCCTGTTGTTTCAAGGTCAAATGCTACAAATTTAGGTGGCATTAAAATCACGTTAGTATTCCTTTTTGAGTATTCAAATCACCATGGTAGGATTCAAGTACAAAGATACTTAATTTCAATGTCAATTGATGTCAGTGGAAGGGGCAAAATGAAATTATCCCACGTTTTTAGGGTGAGGTGAGGGCCGTACTTGGCCGACACAAGCCAAAGGGGGCGGCCACTTTTCTTAGAAAGCCACTGTGAACCGGGCTTAATCTGTCCTGCCGGGCCATGGGGGCCGTCCAGGGCCATGCCGGCGAATTTCCCTTGGTTCAGCGTCGAAAGAACATGCCTTACGTTAGAGGCTCCGTGGCTGTCGGAACCGCGGGTAACCGTGTAGCCGAGCTTTTGGGCGATGGCTGCGAAAAGGTCTCCGTCCTTGGATTGCGATATGAAGGCGTGAACTCCCCAGTATTTGAATGCCGCCGTGCTTGCAAGAAGGTCCCTGTGCCATATTCCGAGGATTCCAGGTGCAAAATCGTCTGGGGTGGATATCCTTACTCGCAGGCTTTTGACCCATAGTGTCGTAAGCAGGGTACCCAGTTTCACCTTGAACGAATCCATTTGCATGAGCCAAAAATAAAAAAATGAAAAAAATAATGCGTATACCCTTGAAAAAGAAAAGAATATTACCTATATTGCGGTTCACTTCGGCGACGTACCCAAGTTGGTAAGGGGCGGCTCTGCAAAAGCCTTATTCATCAGTTCGAGTCTGATCGTTGCCTCTTAAAACTCCTTCTCACCCCGGGAAGGAGTTTTTTGATATTTGGTAGAATAAAAAAAGCGGACAACGTCCGCTTTTTTCTAAACCTTATTCCTAAACACTATTTTCCGTCTACGATTTTTCTCGGCCTTCCGCGGCCACGCTTGATGGGGGTTCCGTCGGGCATAGTAGTTGCTTCGGGGTGCTTGGACTTGAAGAATGCCTGGACTTTCTTGGCGCGTTCCTCGGCCTTTTGTTTGGCGAGGTCGGCAGCGTTTACGATGATTGCCTTGGGTTGTTCCTTGCCCTTGACGCCAAAGGATGCCTTGAGGATGCGGCCCGATGCGGGCTTGGGGGGCTCGGCTATCATGGACTGCGGGACGTGCTTGGTTTCTACTTTGTTGGAAAGGGGAGGACGCGTGGCGGAAACTTTGGAGTAGCCCGTGCTGCGCGGTGTGAAGGCTGTTTCAAGAAGTTCCTTCTTTTCGCGGGACAGTTCCATGTTTTCCGGCATGGCAAAATTACCGCTGGAAAAAACATCCGCGTTGGTGTGCTTGTTTTTTCCGAATATTTCGGCAGCCATGTTTTCGGCTTCTTTCAGGGCCTGTTCCTTACGCATGGTTTCGCGATCGCGTTTAGAAGGCCTGGCGGCGCCATTTTTGCGTTTGCCCGCAAAGTCCTTCTTTGATTTCTCGGAATTGCGGATGATTTCGTCGTCGGAAAGGCCTCTGAGTTCGGGGGGGACGTCAAGAATTTCCTGCATATTGTTGACCGAAATTTGATTCATATAACCTAATTTTAGCGTTTTTTTAGCTTGTCAAGAGTGAAAAATGTCTTTTTATTGTAAAAAATGCAGACCAAATTTAAAAAAAATGAAAAAAAATGCTTGTCAAGCCCTAGAAAAAAAATTTTTTTTGGACTATTTTTGTGCTAAATGCTTCGCTTTACACAAGAAATACTACTTGCTCTACGCGCGATCTCCAATGAAGAGGAAGCGCACGAAATGTCTAAGAAGGCTCGTGAACAGTTCGATTTCCTTGGAATTCGTCTTGTTCCCCGTCGTGAGGTGACCTATCCCATATTCGACAAGTATCCGCCGAAAGACGGTGACGAATTGGTAGCCAGGGTCGAGGACATGTGGACGCAGCCGTATCGTGAAATTCAGTATGCGGCATGCGACTATCTGTTCCGCCATAAGGCTTTACTTGGTGGGCAACATCTTGCGTTCCTTAAAAAGCTTATTAAAACCCGCGCTTGGCGCGATACGGTCGACACCCTTGCCGCTTGCATTCTAGGGGACCTTGCCCTCCGCTTGCCGGCCCTCCGGTCAAAGATTGCCTCCTGGATCCGCGACCCGAACGTGTGGGTGCGTCGCAGTGCGATCATTTTCCAGATTCAGTATAAGGACCGCACCGACTGGCCGCTCCTTAGGCAGTTCTGCCTGACCTGCGCCAAGGACGAAGACTATTACATCAGGAACGGGATTGGTCGAGCCCTTTCGGAATATGCCCGAATCAACCCGACCGAAGTGCGTCGTTTTGTACAAGATAATACCTTTGCCGAACAGACCGCACAAGAAATCCTTCGCCTGATTTAAAAAACAGAATAACGTCATTTAAACCGCCTTCCCGCGAACCACGCCGGAAGGCATTTTTGATTCCTAACCACCGTCTACTATTTACTATCTTTCGTTTCATGCTTCAATGGGATACTTTGCTATCTGCGACGCGTTACGGGCACCCCGCCGATTTGGACCCGAACCGTTCCGATTTCCATCGCGATTACGACCGCATTGTTTTTTCGACAGCGTTTAGGCGACTTGGCCGCAAGACC
Source organism: uncultured Fibrobacter sp. (assembly GCF_947166265.1). Lineage (NCBI taxonomy): Bacteria > Pseudomonadati > Fibrobacterota > Fibrobacteria > Fibrobacterales > Fibrobacteraceae > Fibrobacter > uncultured Fibrobacter sp. The sequence continues at coordinate 31,755 of NZ_CAMVDO010000020.1, forward strand.
CAGGTGCACCCGTTCTCGGTGAATGACCATGTGCACAGCCGTCTCACGCACAGCATCGAGGTCTCGAGTGTGGGCCGCAGCCTTGCGATTACGGTGTACCACCTGATAAAAAAGTATCTGCCCAAGTACATTAACGAGTATCATTTCGGCACGATCGTGCAGTCCGCCTGCCTGGCCCATGATATTGGAAACCCGCCCTTTGGACACGCAGGCGAAGCCGCTATCCGCGAATGGTTCCGCAAGAACCGCACCTCCGCCCCCATGCGCGACCTGAGCGATACCGAGATGGCGGACTTTATCAACTTCGATGGAAACGCGCAAGGGCACCGCATCTTGAGTAAGCTGGAATACCATTTTCTGGATGGTGGAATGCGCCTCACGTACGCAACGCTTGGCGCCATGATCAAGTATCCGCAGCTTGCAAAATTCGGGCTCCCGACTAGTCTTTTCTCGACCGAGGCGGATCTTTATCGCGTAACGGCCTATACCTTGGGCATTCCCGAAGTGGAAACGGGCAAGTGGGTTCGCCATCCGCTTGTCTACCTGATGGAAGCCGCCGACGATATTTGTTACAGCATCCTGGATGTAGAAGACGCCATTGAACTTGGCATTTTGAGTTACGGCGATGTGCGTGGTATGTTCAGTTACCTGTGCGGCCCCGATGTGGATATCGACCGCGAGTTCCAGGAAAACGGCCAGAATTTCCGCGACTTTTTGAGCAGTGTGCGCGGCCTTGCCATTCAGAACCTGATTGACGATGTGGCCATGACCTTCGTGAAGCATTACGACGAAATTATGGCGGGGGAGCGCGTCAAGCATTTGACGGTGCTTTCCAAGTCCGACGTGATGGAAGGAATCCGCATTGCAAAGCGCCTGGGCGTAGAACGTATTTACCCTGACCGTCGAAAGACCGAACTTGAAGTCGGTAGCTACACGACGCTTGCCACGGTGCTTGACGCCTTTATCAATGGCGTTTACGACTATCGTTTGAATGGTAACAATTCTTACCGTGCCGACCGTATTGTGCGACTCATTGGCCAGGCGAAAATCGGCCAGAGTGTCACGGTGGCCGAAGCGTACCACCAGGTGCTCGACTTTGTAAGCGGCATGACGGACAACTACGCGACCTACCTCGCGCGCCAGATCGGTGGCCTTGCCATGGGATACTAGTCTGTTATGGTCTGGCTGTTCGACTACGATCTGACTTTGTACGGAACCGAGGAAAGGTGCGTTATCAATTCGCTGGACCACCGCATTTCGCTTTTTGTGCAGAAAACCGTCGGAGGCGACTTTGAGTCGGCGCATAAGATCCGTACCGATTACCTGGAAAGGTTCGGGACGACGCTTGCCGGCCTCATGGTGATGAACAATACCGACCCGGATGATTTTTTTGACTTTATCCATGAGCCGGAATACCTGATTTACCCCAAGAAGGCCCCAGAAAAGCTAGCCCTGTTGCAAAGCTTGAAGGGCCCGCGATTCGTGTTTACGAACGGCCGCCACGACTGGAGCGAGGCCGGCATGGCGCACATGGGGATTGATTCGGCGATTGACGGCGTGTTCGACCTGAAACAGTTGGATTGGGTGGGTAAACCGCACGATAGCGCCTACGAAAAAATGGAAAGGTGGCTTGCCGAAAAACTTTCGACGAAGGGTGTTGCTTATCCGGAAAATCCCAAGGAAATCGTGCTGCTCGAAGATTCGCTCCGTAACCTGGAACCGGCGTACCGCCGCGGTTGGACGACCATTTTCGTGAACCCTACCCCTGACACCCCCGACTGGGTGGACTTCCATATCCCGCATTTGCTGAATCTATGTGATATAAAACCGGACTCCGCCCTATGAAACTCCTCTTTACAGATCTTGATGGAACCCTTCTGACCGACGACAAGCAGATTCTTGATGTCGACATGTCCGCCATTTCAAAAATGCTGGAGGAGGGGCACAAGCTGGTGCTTTGTACGGGCCGTCCGCTCACGAGTGCCAAGATGCTTGCGAAACGTTACGGTTTCGACAGGCCGGGCTTTTTTCTGGTGAGTTTCAACGGTGGCCTTATCTACGACTACGCGACGGAAAAGTCGATTCTCACGCGGCGGATTTCGGTAGATGACGTCAAGTTCATTATGGACCGGGCGCACGAGTGCGGGATGCATGCACACACCTATGCGGGGGACCTGGTGGTTTCGGAGCATGAGACGGAACAGCTCAAGACCTATTGCCGTATTATGCAGATGGATTACCTGGTGGTAAACGATATCCGCGAGTATTTCGGTTCCGAGGGGGTTACCTCGGGCTTGGCGCCGAACGTTCCAATCAATGTGGTGGTAAAGCCCCCTATCAAGGTGAATATCATTACGCCATTCGATCACGGTAGCCTGGTGGATTTCCGCGCCGAGATGCGCAAGACCACTGCAGGAAAGCTTTTTGATGTCTTCAGCAAGCCCGAAATGCTCGAATTTTCGCACCTGAAGAGCAACAAGGGCGATGCAGTGCGTTTTATGGCCGATTTCTACAAGGTCCCGCTTTCTTCTACGATTGCGGTGGGCGACGAGGAAAATGACTGCCCCATGATAGAGGCTGCCGGGGTGGGGGTTGCTATGTCGAATGCGTCCGAAGTGGCTAAAAAGGTCGCAAATTACGTGACCGTGGCTGACAATAACCACGGTGGCATCGCCGAGGTTATCCAAAAATTCGTTTTTTAGCCCATTTTAGGTGCGAATATTCCAGTTTGGAGTATTTATTGTAAAAAAAAATTGCACGTTTTCGCTACATTATGGTATCTTGATTATAGAATGTTCTTATTTGGGATGCCATTTGTATGAAACAATTCCAGTTTGATTACCATAGTATAACCTCGTTAAAGCGTGATCTTGACAAGATTAACCTTTGGTGCAAATCGAAGGCGTTGTCGCATGTGGTGTTCCAGATTTATTCCGATTCCCTGGATAGGGGGCAAATTGACCTTGTCTGTGACGTGGTGTCGCAGAGCTTCCCCAAGGCAATTTGCATGGGGTGTTCTACGAACGGCAACATTATCGAAGGGCGGCTTTCCAAGGCGTCTATCTCGATTGTCTGCACAATTTTTGAATATCCGACCACGCAGGTCAAGTTGCTTCAGTACACGCTAAATGCCGAAACGGCGCTCAGTGTAGTGGACGAAATCAAGCAGGAAATCAAGGCGAACCCGTGGGTCAAGGCGGTGGAACTGCAGCTGACCATCCGCGGTATGTCGATGACTCCGTTCTGCGATGCGTTTCAGGACGTGGACCCCTCTATCGCCATTTTCGGCGGCGGTGCATTCAACCCGGACCTGAACCGTAACGATGCCTGCGTATTTTCGAATGTCAAGGGCTATTCCGAGGGTGGTGTTATCGCTCTTCTGATTGGTGGCGAAAATTTCTACACCTATACGACCCATATTACGGGCTGGAAACCGCTCGGTCGTGAATTCCTCGTAACCAAGGCCAAACAGGCGATTCTTTATGAATTGGATGGCAAGCCCGCCTACGAGGCCTATTATCGTTACCTGAATATTTTAAAGGACGAACATTTCTTCAACAATACGTTGGAATTCCCGTTCTTCTACAAGCATCATGGCATCAACATCTTGCGTGCGCCGATTTCTTGCAATGACGACGGCTCGTTGGTGATGACTGCCGATATCGACGAAAACGTGAAGGCACGCTTGGCGTATGGAGACCCGTGGACAATCTTGGCTAGCGTCCGTAAAGATGGTGCAAAGATTGGCGAATTCAATCCAGAAGTCATCAAGGTGTTCTCCTGTGCTGCCCGCCGCACGTTCTGGGGCAAAGAAGAAATCAGTAACGAAACGCTTCCGCTGCAGAGCCTTGCTGCGACTTCGGGCTTCTATACCTCGAGTGAATTTTTGCGTACCGGTGAGTACGTGAACCAGCATAACGTGACGCTGGTGATTGCTGCCATGCGAGAAGGCCGTGGCGGTGAACATTACGACTTGGATATGGCTCAGGAGTCGTTCTCCGGAAAGGTCTCGATGATTAACCGTTTGGCGACCTTCATCGATGCGGCGACGCAGGAACTGGCCGAGGCGAACGAGAAACTATCGTTGATGGCCATTACGGATCCGCTTTCGAGCCTCTTTAACCGTGGCGAAATCCAGCGGCGTATTTCCTTGTGCACCGAGAAAAAGATTTCGGGTTGTCTCGTGATGCTCGATATCGATAACTTTAAACAAATCAACGATAATTTCGGACACCAGGAAGGCGATAACGTCATCAAGGGTATTTCGTATGTGATGCGTCGTGTGGCTGACGAGTGTGGACTTTCCGGCGTGAATGCCCACGATATAAAGTTTGACGATATCGACGGTATGTATGCAGATATTGCGGTCGAAGATTTTGACGGTGCTCCGAAGTTCAAAATCTTCAATGTCAAAACGCCCATTGGCCGTTGGGGTGGCGAAGAATTTATGGTGCTGCTGCAGGAAGCCTCGAAGGATGCGGCTATCGATTTTGCCGAACGTGTCCGTAAGGCTTTCAATGAAATCGCTTTCGAAAAGGCGGGACACCGTTCTGTGAGTATCGGTGTTACCGAAATCAAGGATGGAGAATGTGCCGATGAAGCATGTGTCCGAGTGGACCAGGCGCTTTACCGTGCGAAGGATGGTGGCAAGAACCGTGTCGTTGTGATTTAAGGAGTGGTGAGCTATGGAAGAAGTATACAAAATCAAGCTGGACTCTTTGTATGAGGCATTCTCCATTCTGGCGGATGGTGCTTATACGTATATTGCCGATATCAAGCACAATTACTCACGATGGTCCAAGAAGGCCGTGGAATATTTTGGCTTGCCCGGTGAATATATGGAAGATGCCGGAAACGTTTGGATGGAAAATGTTCACCCCGACGATCGAGCCGCATACGCGGAAAGCATTAACGAAATATTTTCTGGCAAAGTCAGTGAACATAATCTGCAGTACCGTGTCCGCACCAAGGATGGCAATTACATCGTCTGTACCTGTCGTGGCGTGGTGATTCGAGATGAAAATGGACAGCCCGATTATTTTGGTGGAAACATCAAGAATAACGATACGTTGAGTTATTTCGATGATATCTCGAATTTCAGGAGCCTGTACGGCTTCCTCGAAGACCTGCAGTCAGCGAGATGGAAGGGCGACAGCATCCAGATTATGCTGGTAGGCATCAACGAGTTCTCCCGATTGAACGAAATTTACGGCTATACCTTCGGAAACCGCGTCCTGCAGGAATTCTCGAAGATGATCAAGGTCGAAGCGAACGGTATGGGGGAATGGTACCGAATGGATGGCACCAAGTTCGCCATTGTTTGCAAGAAGTCTTCTGTTGACGATCTCAAGAACCTGTACAAGCGAATCCAGTACAATTCTCTTCATGACTTTATCGTTGACGACAACCGAGTGGTCCTTTCGTTTATTGCTGGGGCCATCAACTTGGATAAATTGGATGTGTCTGCAGAGACGGTGTATTCCTGCCTGCGTTTCGCCTATTACGAATCCAAGAACAACCACCTGGGCGATCTGTTCGTGCTCAAGAATAACGTGAGCGACGACAAACGATTTGCCATCGAACGCATCAACGTCATTCGCAATAGCATTGTGAACAACTGCGAAGGGTTCTTCCTCTGCTACCAGCCGATTGTCGATGCGACTTCCGAAAAGATTATCGGGGCCGAAGCTCTTATCCGCTGGAAAAATGACGAGTACGGCGTGGTGCCGCCGGTGCAGTTCGTGGATGTGCTGGAACAGGACAACCTGTTCCCGGAACTCGGTAAGTGGATTTTGCGGACGGCGCTCACCGATACGAAAAAGTTCCTGGCTCGTTACCCGGGCTTTATCGTGAACGTGAACCTGTCTTACACGCAGCTAGAAAAGTCCGATTTCGTGGAAGACGTGCTTGGAATTATCGAGGAAGTGAATTTCCCGCCGCAGAACCTGTGCCTTGAAATTACGGAACGTTGCCGCCTTTTGGACATGGAACTCTTGAAGAAAATCTTTACGCAGCTCCGCAAGCATGGCATCAAGGTGGCGCTCGATGACTTTGGAACGGGCTTCAGTTCGATTGGCGTGCTGCGTGAACTCCCGGTGACGACGGTGAAGATCGACCGCAGTTTCGTGATGAATATCGAAAAGAACAATTCGGACCAGAATACGGTACGCTTCATTTCGGAGCTGGCGGATTCGTTCTCGTCTTCGGTGACGGCAGAAGGTATCGAAACGTCCGAAATGCGCGAATTCCTGCTACGCTTCAAGATCAAGAGCCTGCAGGGCTTCTACTATTCCAAGCCGCTCCCGATGGACGAATTCATGGAAAAGTACGTAAACGCGTAGTTAGAGCTTTGGTTCGGCAAGCTCACGCTTCGCAGGCTCGCTAACCTTGTTTATAAGGTCCCTGAGCCTGCCGAAGGGCAATGATGTATCAGGTTACAGGCTTCAGGCGTCAGGTCATCAGCTGTCATCCTGAGCGGAGCCGTTAGGCGAAGTCGAAGGATCTCTAGTACCTATTAACTAGTAACTAGCCCGCAGGGCGTGACTTCTTACTATATTTCACGGCATGAAGAATATTCTTGAACGCCTGGGTGTTGGCCGCAGGCATTTTGCCGTATTAGGTATTACGCTTGCCGTCTTGGTGGGCGCATTCCTCATTTTTAACAATCTTACCGTTCCGTATGCAAGGCGCTGGGATATCGACTGGGGCTATTACGCCATCCTTTCGACGTTCATTTTGCTTGTTGTGGGTGTGGTGGTGAACTTGCCCGTGATATGGCACGGTTGGAGGGATTTTAAGCCTTCGGGAAAAAGCATCTGCGCCTTTGCGGGGATTGCGCTTGTGTTTTCGGTGTTCATGTTCGGAAATATCAGCAATACGCACCGTGTGTTGAGCGACGAGACTAGCTGGGAGTCCATGGGCCTCCAGATGTATTTTGAACATACGGGTGGCATCTGTAATGAGGGCATTTGGAACGATGGCGTTCTGGATTGCAAGCACGAGGTGAATAACTTCAAGGGCAAGGCGCTAGGCTTTGTGTATTCGCTGGTATTCAACTTTATGCCGCCGAACCGCGATACGGCCCTGTTGGTCAATTATCCTTTCTACCTGTTCAGCCTTCTGTTCTTTTTCTTTGCACTTTCCAAGTGGTTCAAGAACGACTGGGCGGCTCTCGCGGCAACGGCCTTCTTGGGCGGGATGCCGATTTACCTGCTGCAGGCCAGGTCAGCTTCGACCGAGGTGCTGTATATTTTCCTGCTTTCGGTGTTGATGGCTTGGTATGCGTTTGTCCCGGCAAGCAAGGTGAACTGGAAACATTTCCTCTTGACGGTTCCGCTACTCGGTTTCTTTGCGCAGACTCGCCAGGAAACGGTGTTTGCCTTTGTTCCGTTCGCTCTTTTCTATTATAAGTATTTCTTTGAAAAGGCGCACAGGCTTCCGTTGTTCGTGGCTTCGGTGATTGCCGTAAGCTGGCCTTCGGTGAATACGATGGCTGCCTACCGTGGTTACGATTTCCAGGGGGGCGAACATGCGGCTCATTCGTTTGAAAACCTGTGGTTCAATCTGAAGACCAATATCGAAGTCATGCTGAATCTGGACAAGGATCCGTCTTTTGGCGGCATCATGGAAAATCCGTTCTACACGACATTTACGATTATCCTTTTGGCGGCTACGGTATGGCTCCTGTTCCGCCTGATTTACTCCCGTAGGTATTGGCGCGGTGCCCTTTTGGGGATCACCTTCTGCATCCAGATTTTTGTCATCCTTCTGAATGTGTCGGGTACCTTTACGATTGACATTAACCAGCGTTACGTGCTGGTGGCGCTTCCGTTGTTTGCCCTGATTATGGCGCTTGGCCTATACGACGCTCTTGCGTTTACGACCAAGATGAAAGCCGATGCTGCCGGAAAGATTATTTTCGTGGTTGCGGCAGCGTTGTCGATTGGCCTTATGGTTTACCATGGCGACAGTTACCGCCACAACATGCTTTACTATAAGAATAAGCTTTTGGGCGAAGAAGATTATCTGGACCACGTTCTGGAAACTTTCCCCGAAAAGTCCATCTTTATTTATGCACGCCCGTGGCAGATGCTTGCCTCGGGACATAGCTCGTTTAGCGAACGCACCTTTATGGGGTGGGACAACGAGACTTTTGCCAAGTGGCAGCAGGTGTCTGGCGGAAACATTTACATGGTCCGCGGTCAGGATGGTTACGGCCAGCTGAACAGGAAATCGCGTGTGGTGGGTTTCAAGACAACGGACCAGGTGGACGAAATCTTGCAGGACTACAAGAGCGAACGCGTGTTGATTGAACCCAAGTTGTTCGGCTATCCGCTTGCCATTTATAAGATTTCGGCAAAGAAGGGAGTGTCTACCTACTTGCAGAATTTCTTTGTAGGCGACATGGAAAACAATTCGATGGTGGTGAACAAGCGTTTCCCCGAGACCATTACCTGTAATTATGCATTGAACGGGGAACTGCAGGAGGAACTGATGCTTTCGCAGGAAGCGGATACCTTGGCGCTCGATTCTTCCAAGATTAGAGCCGGTATGAACCGCGTGTCCCTGGAATGTCTGATGCCCGATTCCGATACGCTTCGCTTGGCGAAGGACTTCTTTGTCGAATCGCCCGAGGTTCTTTTGCTTTCTAGCCTGAGAATAGATTCCTTTAACCAGGCGTGGGGCTCTCCGCAGATCAATGAATCGGTGGAACACCATAAGATAACCTTGGACAAGGAAGTTTTCCGTTACGGTATCGGTTCGCATGCGTCTTCTTATCTCCGCTATAAGTTGCCGAGAACCTACAATACGTTCTACGCGACGGTCGGCCTAGATGACGAAAGTGCTTGTGGCGACGGAGCTTCGTTTATCGTGATGGGCGATGACCGTGAAATTTTCCGTAGCAAGCGCTTGTATTCTACGGAAAAGCAGGCTCTGAAACTGGATGTGTCGGGGGTTCAGGTCCTTGAACTTCGCATTGATGAAGGCGACAAGAAGGATAAGGACTGCGACCACGGCGATTGGGCGAATGCCTGGCTGGAGGCCTCTCGTTGAAAGTCCTCGTCGCACCACTCGACTGGGGACTTGGGCATGCGACTCGCTGCGTGCCCGTGATTCGGGAATTTCTGAATCAGGGTGCCGAAGTCGAGCTTGCCGTGGTGCGTTCCAATGCGTCTCTTTTGCGGGGAATTTTCCCGGAACTTCGTGAGCGCTTGGCGCCTTCGTACAACATCGTGTACCCGAAGCATGGCTACAATATGGTGTTGTGGCTTGTGAAAAACGGAGCGCACTTGCGTTCTGTCATGAGTTTTGAACATCGCTTTGCCGAAGAGATGGTGTCGCGTTACCATTACGATGTGCTGGTTTCCGATAACCGTTTCGGGTTTTATAGCCGGAAAGCAAAATCGATTTACATGACGCACCAGCGTCGTATCGCGTTTCCGCGAGTGCTGTCGGCGTTTGAAACGCTCGGAATGCTTTGGCATGCCTCGGTGATGAAACGTTTCGATGAAGTCTGGGTGCCGGACTTGCCGGAGTTTCCGGGGTATGCGGGGGCGCTTTCGCATGTGGCAAAGGCTCCTGTCCCTGTAAAGTACGTGGGCGCGTTGTCGCGATTCAGCGGAATGGAGTCGGAAACGCCCGCTTGTTTGAGTGGACGCGGCCCCTATTGCTTTGTAGCGGTCGTTTCGGGAGTGGAACCTGCGCGAAGTCGTTTCGAGAAATTGTTGCGAGAAACGCTTGTCAAGATTCCGGGACGCCATGCGATTATCCTTGGCAAGCCGTCGCTTGGAGTGAAAAGTTCCAATGAGCGTAATTTGGACTTGTTCACGCATTTGCCAGACGACCAGTTTGCTTCTGTGGTGCGGTCGGCGCAGTGGGTGATTTCGCGCGGTGGCTACAGCACCGTGATGGATATGGCTGTTCTTGGTGCCCGTTGCATATTTGTGCCGACGCCGGGACAGTATGAACAGGTGATTCTAGGACGCGATCTTGCCAACGAAGGCTATGCCGCAACGATTGATGAATCTAAATTTTCGACAGAAACTCTGCTTGCTGCCATTGGGCAAAACGAAAACGTTGCCCTCCCTAAACCAAGTGACAATGACCTTTTAAAAAATGCTGTTAGAGAACTAATATCTCATTCTTAATTCTTCATTCAACTAACTATGCCTCAATTCATTCTAGCTTTTCCCCTTACGAAAGAAGTCGGCGAACCTCTCGCCATTACCGAAACTGTGACGCTTGCCGCCGATGCAACCTCCGCAATCATTCCCGGTTGCAGAGTAATGTTCAAGGTGGTCCGCAAGGAACATGTGGACGGCCTTGCCGAAATCTTCAAGGAACATCAGGAGATTTCGGCTGAAACGGCGGCCGCAATCGAGGCTCACAAGTCGCTTCTGTTCTTGCTCGGCGAAGTGAAAAATATCGAGGAAGTGACACAGGTGAACATGGCGATTCTCAAGGTGTTCAACGCGGGCGCTCTAGGCGTTTACATGCAGCAGTGTGGCGCTGCCTGGACCGATGCGGGCTTCCGCGAAGAAGTGGGCGACGGCGAATACCCGATGGATCCGTGGATTAATTTTGTGGAAGCGGGCGATTCGATTTATACGCTCGGACTTGCAACGTTCGTGTTGCCGGATTTGTGCATCGCGGCCAGTGCCGAAGACCCGCAAGAAGCTTTGTTGATGGCGGCCGATTCCTTGTTTGGCGACGGCATTCCCGCTAAGTCCGGTTCTGAAGTCGACCTCGGCGAAGGCGTACATTACGCGCTCCGCGCCGAAGCCAAGAATCCCTTCCCGAAGGATGCCCCTGAATTCAACAAGCAAGGAATACTCCGCTTGACGAAAAAGTAGCGGAGAGCGGTGGGCTGTGAGCGATGAGGTCGCTCCGCTCTGAGTTTATAGAAAAATGAAAAAGAACCTAGTTGGTACTAGGTTCTTTTTGCTCAAAGGAGGCGTAGCCTCCGAGCTCACAGCTCATCGCTCATAGCTCAAAGGGCGCATCGCGCCCGAACTATTACAATTCCGGCTGCTTGCCGGTGAGGCGCACGAAGATTTCTTCGTACTTGGCGAGCGTGTTCTTCACGACTTCAGGCGGAATTTCCGGACCCGGGTAGGTCTTGCCCCAGTCGAGAGTTTCGAGCCAGTCGCGGACGTACTGCTTGTCGAAGCTTTCCTGGTTCTTGCCCACCTGGTACTTGTCTGCAGGCCAGTAACGGCTGGAGTCCGGAGTCAGCACTTCGTCGATGAGGATGGTTTCGCCGTCGATTTCACCGAATTCGAACTTGGTGTCGGCGAGGATGATGCCCTTGGAGGCGGCGTAGTCGCGAGCCTTCGTGTAGATGTCGAGGGACATGTCACGGAGAGTCGTTGCAACCTTTTCGCCAACGATGTCGAAAGTCTGTTCGAAGCTGATGTTTTCGTCGTGGCCAACATCGGGCTTGGTGCTCGGCGTGTAGAGCGGCTTTTCAAGCTTCTGGCAGAGCTGCAGGCCTTCGGGGAGAACATGACCGCAAATCTTACCGGTCTTCTGGTAGTCCTTCCAGCCAGAACCCACGATGTAGCCACGCACGATGCATTCCACGGAATGGCGGTTGGCCTTCTTTACGATCATGGAACGGCCGCGGAGGTAGTCGGCGTGCTTCTTGAGCACGGCCGGGTATTCGTTCACGTCGGCGGTGATGAGGTGGTTCTTCATGCCGAGGTGCTTGAACCAGAACAGCGAAAGCTGGTTGAGGATTTTGCCCTTACCAGGAATCGGGGTGGGGAGCACCACGTCAAAAGCGGAAAGACGGTCGCTGGCGACCATCAGGAAGCTGTCGCCCAGGTCGTACATGTCGCGTACTTTACCCTGGTGGAACAGCGGAACTTCGGTAATGGGGGTTTCAAATTTTAAGCTCATAGTACCTATAATGTAGAAAAGTGTTTTGTGTTTTGCATTTTATTTTTTGAGAAATTGCTGTATAATTCGAATTTATCAATGATACGAAATGGTTACGAAATGGGGCGTACGGCAACTATTTAATGTATCGTTTATTAAATTTTTAGGAGTGGTGATTATGAAAAGAGTGATTTCTTTATTGCTGATATTTCTTTCTTGTTCTTTTGGGGGAGACTTCTGCATTTTTGATGCTAACGGTAATTGTTTAACTACGTTGAATAAAGTGCATTCGGCTCAGAATGTTTTTCAAATAGAAGGTTTGAAAAAATATTATATAGCCGCTAAAGAAAAGAGTGTTGTGGAAAATAATTCTTATAAATCAGTAAATTCTACAAGATCAAGTGGGCGTAAGAAATGGTACGAGGTGGATTGGAATCAGGGTGTTAAACTATGCCCTGAAAAGAACTTTAATACGGGCGATGGAACTTGGGTTGTGAATGGCTCTGCACATATAGATTCTGCAAATTGTGTTTATGTAGACGGCTCGCCTTATACACGAAGCATCCTTGTTTTATTTGCAAGAAATTTAAATGACTTGACAGATGCAGATTCTAGCTGGATTTTAGTTAATCAGACAATTGTGGAATTAAGCAAGTCTCCACACAAAATATGGAATGCGTTAAGAAAAACAAATATTGTGAAGGCTAACCCTGAATCTAAATATGTAGAAATTTCTTTCACATATGATCTTATAGTTGATAAAACGGAAATTACTTTGCGGGATGCTCTTTGGCTTGAAAAAAATGGAAAAAGGGTTAAATCAAAAAATGGCTATAAACGGCAGTTGTTTTATCCGTCAAGGGATACCTTAAATTTGCTAGAATATCCTGCAGCTTATTTTCACTTGTATGCTGAATACCGTTCTGTACTTGATGGCTTGAATAGTGTGATGCGCTATAATGTTCCTTTAGATTCTGTTGATACAAATAAAACGATGTTATTTCATTCTCCAAATAAGTATAATAGAACTGTTGATGTGTATGATACTGCTGCAAATGGGTATAGAGAACCGTCTGAACAAGAGTGGGAAGCTTTGAAATTGGGCGGAAATCAAACGGTGTTTTTTTGGGGGGATTCTGCAGATGAACGGGCTTTAGGACAGTATTCCAATGTTGCTTGTATAGATGAAAATGTTGGCGTGTATCCAGTAAAACAATTTGAGAAAAATCCTTATGGATTATATGATGTATATGGGAACGCGGAAGAAAGTGTTGCCATAATATCTGGAAATCGAGTTTTCTTAGGGAACGAAGAATGTAATGCTTTCAATGCCCGTTACTATGATATTGGGAAAGCTTGTGAATTTTTAAATCGATACAAATGTAATTATTTCGATAAACCATGGCCTGTAGCAAGATTCCGTTCGTTGCATCATGGATTTCAGGGCTTGCGCTTGGTTCGTAAACTTGAGTAGCGCCGTTCCTTTCTTGAAGATTTTTTCTATTTTCGGTGAAACACGGTGCGTTATGAACTTACTTAAAACCCTATTTTTGTCTCTGGTGGCGGCCTCTGTTGCTTTTGCGGCCCCCTCCAAGGTGGCTCCGTCCAAAAATTCTACGGCGTCGATCATGGCAAGTGCCCAAAACAAGGGGTATTCCGCTCCGACGCGGGACAAGTTCCTCAAGAGCTGCAAGGAAGGTGTTGAAGCTCCGATTTGTGAATGTGTCCTGAAAAAGCTCGAGGCGAAATACAGCGAGGCGACCTTCAACAAGTACGAAAGCGACCTCGCGAAGGGCAAAGAAGATGCCTCGTATGTGAACTTTATCGTGCAGTCGACGACGGATTGCGGGGAGTCCCTGGATGCAGCGTCTGCAGCCCAAAATCAGGGCGGGGCATCGGCGGGATTGGGCCTTGCGCCGGAGGATTTGATGATTTTCAAGGCGATTTTGCAGAGTCCGCTCTTCAAGGATAACTTTGTGCAGTCTTGTACCGTGCAGTCCATGGAATGGCTCGGGGCCAATCAGGCCGACAAGTCCTGCAACTGCGCCTTTGACCGCCTGACGAAGGACGATCAGTTTATCGGTAAGGTCCTCGGTTCGATGGGGGCCGGTGGTGACGACATCAACTTTGAAAAGTGGGGCTTTGATTTTGTGGAACCCTGCCTGCCGAAACAGTTCCCGGCCGAAACGGATAACGCCTTTGTAAAGGAATGCCTCAAGGCGGGCGATGTGAACAAGGCGACCTGCGAATGTGTGCTCAAGTCCATCAAGAAGGACTACACGGTGCGGAGCCTGATGAAGACCGCTTTCGAGGACCAGAAAAAGCTGGAACTGGATATCACGCTGAAAGCGGCGCAGTGCCTTTCGAAATAGCTTGAACCGTCATTTTGGTAAAAAAACTAACGGCATCCCCCCAAGGGATGCCGTAGTTGGTGTTTGGGATGTTTGGTTTCGTGTCTATAAAATAGATTTGTGGAGGGGTAAAAGGTAGGGGTAGGGTAGATAAAGTGTTGTTGTACTTTACAACACTTATTGCGTCCAGAACACCGTTTTTTTTGTTTTTTTGCGGAAAATGCCGATTTTTTTTAGAAGTAGACGATCATTTTTAGATTTTTTCAAGGTGACCTAAAAATTCAGGAGCGCGTTGATGCCGCCTCCAGCTTTATCGAAATTCACCATGGGGATTATTGAAACGGTTACTGTTTTCTTAGTTGCACCTTGGCGTTCAAGCGCCATTTGATACTCGTCGTCAGATTCGTTCTTAATAGAATATTGAGTACTGTTGGAAATTAAGATCGGAACCCCCACAAGGACCATGGGTACGCCAATAATAAGTTCTAGAGCAGCAAGGCCAAATTGTAATGTAGCTGTAGAGAATGCTTCTGCGGTTGCATCCCTAGATTCTCTATCTGAATTATGGACCGGCGAATTAAATAGATATACGCTGTGAAGAACCAATAATGTTCCAAATCCAGCCATCATCCCTCCAACAGCCATTTTGACTTTTCTCTTGCCAGAGGAGGTTCCTGTTGACTGCCCCTCATGCCACGCCATTGAGTTGTCCGGTTCAATATCCTTGCTTGGTACATTTCTGTCATGCCCTCTATTTAATACCATGCCGTAATTTTCTGATTGATCTTTGTCTTTGAGCATAGCCTTGTCGCCTACTTCTGCGTCTATTTGTTTACATGCATCAGCATTCCCGTTTTCTCCATGATTACATTCTAACTGCGTTTGGGATTCGGCGGCGTTTTTTTGGAGTTTTTGATTTTCTGTTGCAAATACAGAAGCTGTCATAATAACCAACATTATGGTTAGCAAGTGCATAATACGCATAAGTTTTACCTCTGCTCGTAATAAGCCGTTATATCATAGTCGTATCCTAACATTGGGTCCACTTCGACCCTGATGCATACTAATATACTTTCCAAAAACGAAATAAGCCAAAAGTTCAATTTTTTTTCAAGAGAACGATATTCCAAGTCGGAATGTTCCGATTTGTCATATGGGAACCTCGTTTTCGAGAGCATCTGGTGTAGGGACGTTCACTTCCTTCATTCCATATTTTCGCGGTCATAAGATTAAACACCCGTGCGTCTTATTTTGAAAAAATGATGCTGAAAAATGCGACATTTTTTGTTTTTTTAGCCGAATTTGGGCTTTTTTTTGCCGAGCGAGGCCCTTGGCACGGGTTTTGCATCTAGAAAGCGGTAAAAAAAGAAACTGTGAGCGAAATTGCCGAGTATTAACGAGGCATATTCGCGAGAGCGAGGCGATATCGTATTTAATATCTACAATAGAGCCGAGCGGTCAATGGAGGAAAATATGTCCGATTTCAACAACGATGCAGAAAAAGTTTTGGCGAAGGCGCAGAGCCTGCGTGACCGTTGCTCACATTCTTACCTGGGTGCGGCTCATTTGGCAGTCGGGCTTGTAGAAGGCCCCGATGCCACCCTGAAGAAACTTTATAAATCCAAGGGCACGAAGACCAACGAGCTTCGCGGCAAGCTGGAACCGTTCGTGCAGAAGATTCCGCGTATGGAAGGCGTGAACCCCGACGTGGAACCCGATAACGACTTGAACCGCATTTTGCGTGCCTCCGTGCAGGCGGCGCGTCAGGTGAACCGCATGGTGACTCCGGGCGACATGCTCGTGGCCTTGATGAAGTTCTCGGGCGACCGTGGCCTTGCGAAGGTGTTCGAAGACGCCCTCGGTTCCGTGGAAGTCGTGGAAACCTGGCTGTCGGACCCGTTTGCGGGTGCCGCCAATGCCGAGGAACAGTCTCCGCTGAAACTGTACGGTCGTGAACTCGTGGAAATGGCTGCCGACGGAAAGCTTTCGCCGGTGATTGGCCGTGAAGAAGAAATCCGCCGCGTCATCTTGATTTTGAGCCGAAAGACGAAAAACAACCCGTGCCTGGTCGGTGAACCCGGCGTGGGTAAGACCGCCATTGTGGAAGGCCTTGCCGAGCGAATCTATCGCGGCGATGTGCCTGACGCTCTGAAGGGCAAGAAGCTGTTTGCACTCGATTTGTCTGCGTTGATGGCGGGTGCAAAGTACCGCGGTGATTTTGAGGAACGTTTGAAAGCGGTGCTCGACGCCCTTGAAGAAGATGGTAATACCTTGCTGTTCATCGACGAAATCCACACCATCGTGGGTGCGGGCAAGACGGAAGGCTCCATGGACTTGGGCAACATGCTCAAGCCGAAACTGGCCCGTGGTGAACTGCACTGCATCGGTGCGACGACCACGCAGGAATACCGCAAGTACATCGAGAAGGATTCCGCCTTGGAACGCCGTTTCCAGCCCGTGCAGGTTGACGAGCCGAGCGAAGAGGAATCTATCTCCATTCTCCGTGGCATCAAGGACGGTTTTGATGCGCACCACGGCGTGCGTCTGCACGACAACGCGCTTGTGGCAGCCGTGAAGCTTTCGAACCGCTACATCAGTGACCGTTTCTTGCCGGATAAGGCCATCGACCTGATTGACGAGGCGGCAAGCCTTGTGAAGACGCAGATGGATACCGTGCCGGAAGCTCTCGATACTTTGCAGCGTAAGGAACTGCAGATGAAAATTGAGGAACAGGCCTTGGCGAAGGAAACTGATGACAACAGCTTGAAGCGCTTGAAAGAACTCCGCGAAGAACTCGCAACGACTGATGCGGCTGTAAAGCTGATGCAGGACCGTTGGCAGGAAAGGCGCGCGAAGAATGCCGAGTTGCAGGGCCTCAAGAAGTCCTTGCAGCAGGCGAAGGACGAGATGGAGCAGGCCGAAGCCCGCTACGACTTGAACCGCGCCGCCGAACTCAAGTACAATAAGATTGTGAACCTCGAAAAGGAAATCGCCGCGAAGACGGAAGAAATCAGGAAGTCTGCAAGCGACGGCGACCTGAGCGAAGAGGTGACCGAAGAGACCATCGCCCTCGTGGTGAGCCGTTGGACCGGAATTCCGGTGACCAAACTTTGTGAAGGCGAAAAGGCCAAGTTGTTGCACCTGGACGAACGCCTGCATGCCCGCGTGATTGGCCAGGACGAAGCTGTGGAAGCGGTTTCTGAAGCTATCTTGCGTAACCGTAGTGGCCTTAGCCGCGAGAATGCGCCGATCGGTAGCTTCTTGTTCCTGGGCCCGACAGGTGTCGGCAAGACGGAACTTGCCCGTGCGCTTTCGACTGAACTGTTTGACAGCGAAGCGGCGCTCGTGCGTATCGACATGAGTGAATACATGGAAAAGCATAGCGTGAGCCGTTTAATCGGTGCGCCTCCGGGATATGTGGGCTACGAAGAAGGCGGCCAGTTGACCGAAGCCGTGCGTACCCATCCGTACTGCGTGATTCTGCTCGACGAAATCGAGAAGGCTCACCCCGACGTGTTCAACACGCTGTTGCAGGTGCTTGACGACGGTCGTCTGACCGATGGCAAGGGCCGTACCGTGAACTTCAAGAACACCTTGATCTTGATGACGTCGAACCTGGGTGCCGCGCACTTCCAGAACCGCGCGGGCGATGCAAAGCCCGTGACGCTCAAGGAAATTGAGCCGGAACTCCGCGGATTCTTCCGTCCGGAATTCTTGAACCGCTTGGACGAAGTGCTGGTGTTCCAGAGCTTAACGAAGCCGCAGATTCGTGACATCGTAAGGCTCAAATTCAAGGGGCTTGCCGAACGCGCCGCCCGTCAGGATTTGCAGCTCACGCTGACCGACAAGGCGCTCGATGCCATTGCCGACGGCGCTTACCAGCCGGAATTCGGCGCGCGGCCGATCCAGCGTTACCTGGAAAGGAACGTGGAACGCCCGCTGAGCCATGCAATTCTCGCTGGCAACGTGAGTGCCGCAAAGCCCGTAGTCATTGACTACGACGGAACTGCGTTCACGGTAAAGTAATGCGCAGAGTTATTCTGTAGCGGATAGTTAACGGGCGGCGCGGAAACCGTCGCCATCAATGACAATCTTTCCTTCGCGGAAAAGCGTGCCCAGAATCTTCTTGAAGGTTTTCTTGGACATGCCAAATTCGCGACGGATTTCTTCGGGATCGCTGTGGTCTCCGTAGGGTAAGCTCCCACCGGCCTCTTCAAGTTTCTTGAGGATGGCGGCGGGGCTTTCGCTTTTCATAATGCCCTTGTAGCCGACGGGGGTGAGGTTCAGCGTAATCTTGCCATCTTCGGTGAAACGTTGGATGTAACCCGCCATGGTGTCGCCGATGTAGATTCGCGGCGTATTGGGAGTAACCATGAGGCGGCCCGTGTAGCGGTAATCTACAAGGAAGTCGATGTGGTCGCGTGTTACTTCGTAGGCGGCGAGCTGCACCTTTTGCCCCAGGTGAAGTTCCGAGGTGTCGGGGTCTAAAAAGCTCTTGATTTTTTCGGTAGCAACGATGCGGTTGCTCTTGTCGTCTTCAAGAATGAATACGACGCAGCGGTCTCCACGGCGGAGTTCCCCGAGCTGTTGCTTGAAGGGGAGGAAAAGGTCCTTGTTGAGCCCCCAGTCCAAAAATGCACCGTAGCGGTTGACGTCCTTGACTTCGAGAACGGCAAATTCTCCGACGGTTGCGTAGGGCTTGTCGAGCGTTGCGATGGGACGGTCTTCGGAATCCATGTAAACGAACACGTCGAGGACTTCGCCCACTTCGAGCGTGAATTCCTCTTTTTTACCGGGGAGCAGCACGCGCCCGCCCGTTTCGAGTTCCAGGTAGTAGCCCTGCGGCATAATTTCTTCGACGCGGGCGCGGTTGAATTTACCTAATTCCATAAAGACCTTCCGTTCAAGTATTTCGCAAAAAAAATAGAAAAAACTTTTCACGGAAAAAAAATGTAGATTGTGGTGCAAAACGAGTTCGGTGACTTTATGGCGCTTTCCCTGGTAAATTCGGCAATGCTTTCTGAGAATAAAAAACTGTTTGAACTTTTGCAGCTGGCTTTGGCACCCGCAGGTTCTGCGGTATCTTTTTCGCAAAAGTGGAGTGATGAAGAGTGGAATAAGATCCATGATGAAGCCCTGAAACAGCTTTTGGCCGGAATGGTTTATGGAGCAGTATGCCGTTTGCCGCAGAACTTGAAACCGTCGCTGGGACTGATGTTTCAGTGGGCAAGCGAGGCCGAAGCCATTAAGGGGCACAACAAGCTATTGAATGAATATGCCGCTCGCCTGACCGCCAAGTTTGGGGCGATGGGACGCAGAACTGCAGTGCTCAAGGGACCAGCGAATGCAAGGCTTTACCCCGATCCTTCTTTGCGTCAAGCGGGGGATATCGACCTCTGGGTAGAAGGCGGGAAAAAAAGTATTCTCAATTTGCTGAAACAAATGGGCTATGTCGTCAGCAGGGATGATGTCTTGTCTAAGCATCATGTTCACCTGCTCCCTACGGAAAATGATATTCCTGTCGAAATCCATTTTTGGCCCTCGTCGGGAAACCATAACCCGTTTTCGAATGCGCGAATGCAACGTTATCTGGAATCTGAAATCCTGAAAGCGGAAAAGGTTCCCGAAGGGTTCTACTCGCCTTCGATTCGGTTTGCCCTGGTGATGCAAATGTCTCACATCCAGCGGCATTTCTTGGGTAGCGGAATTGGCCTTAAGCAGCTGACGGACTATTACATCTTGTTGCAACGTTCGTCGGAAGAGGACCGCGCAGAAGTCGCTTCGCACCTTGCAAGTTTTTCTTTGTTGCAAATGAGTGGGGCCGTCATGTGGATTTTTGAAAATCTGTATGGCCTGGAAAAGGAAAAGTTGCTCTGCAAGTCCGATGAGCGCCGTGGCAAAATGCTGCTCGAAAAAATTCTAGACGGTGGAAATTTTGGCCGTTTTTCCAAGAAAAAATTTATCAACTTCATCCATCGTTTTCTGAATAAGCATTTCAGCGTCTTTGAAATGAGCTGGTTCAATCCTCCGGAAGTCGTATGGTGCGAAATTGATCGCTGGCGACTGTTCGCGAGGTCGATTCCTGTTCGGATTCGGTTGCGGAGAATTTCGTTGTACAATAATATGCCCGAATAGTTTTTGGGGCTTTCGCGTTCGTTTTACAATTAACAAAAAAGACCTCCTGAAGGGAGGTGAAACAAAAGAAAAGACCCTTCTAGAGAAGGGTCTAAGAGCGGCGGACCGGGATCGAACCGGCAACCATTAGCTTGGAAGGCTAAGGCTCTACCATTGAGCTACCGCCGCGAGCAAGTCCAATTATACAAAATTTTA
Organism: uncultured Fibrobacter sp.; assembly: GCF_947166265.1. NCBI lineage: Bacteria > Pseudomonadati > Fibrobacterota > Fibrobacteria > Fibrobacterales > Fibrobacteraceae > Fibrobacter > uncultured Fibrobacter sp. The sequence goes on from NZ_CAMVDO010000020.1 coordinate 52,316, forward strand.
ACCATTTTCAAAGGGGTTCTTTAAAAAGTTCTTGCATTTTTTTGTAAAAAAACTATATTTACCGCCACAATAACCATTTACCAGAGGTAGCTTAACTTGGCGTTACAAAACCCCCGCGACCGCCGCATGCCGAACAGACAGAGTGACGGAACCCGCATTAACGAAGACATTCGCATTTCCCCGATCCGTCTTGTGAAAGAAGATGGCGAGGCCGTCATCATGGATACCAAACAGGCTCTCCAGATGGCGAAAGACGCCGGACTGGACCTGGTGGAAGTGTCTCCCAATGCTAAGCCGCCTGTATGCCGTATCATTAACTACGGCAAGTACAAGTTTGAACAGATCAAGAAGGCCAAGGCCGCAAAGGCCAAGCAGCACGTGGTGAAGCTTAAGGAAATTAAGATGCACCCGAAGACTGCCGAGAACGACTACCTGTACAGGATCAAGCAGGCCGCCGAGTTCTTGCAGGATGGCATGAAGGTCAAGCTTATTATGCAGTTCCGTGGGCGCGAAATGGCGCACATGGACTACGGCAAACGCCTGATGGAGCGCGCAAAAGAAGACTTGCTCCAGTACGGCGACTTGGAAATGGATTCGCGAGTCGAAGGCAACACAATGCTTTCGATTTACGGTCCTAAACGCGGTGCAGGCTCTGCCAAAAAGCAGGACCAGGCACCAAAGCCCGTAACCGAGCCCATGGCAGCAGGTGAGGCTTCAACTTAATAACCTAAAGAGGTAAAAATGCCTAAGATGAAAACACACAGCGGTGCTAAGAAGCGCTTCCGCCTGACTGGCTCCGGCCACGTCAAGTTCAAGCGTGCTGGCATGCGCCACATTCTTGCCAAGATGTCCACGAAGCGTAAGCGTAACCTGCGTAAGGGCGCTCTCGTTAAGAAAGTCGATGTTTACCATGTCAAGCGTCTGCTTGTCGTTGCATAAGGAGTGTAAGAATGCCACGCGCTAAAACCAGAGTTCCTTCCCGCGAACGCCGCAAAAACATCCTCAAGGCCGCCAAGGGTTTCTATGGCCGTCGCAAGAGCAACCTTCGCCTTGCTATTGACGCCGTAGCCCACGCCGGTCAGTATGCCTACGCTCACCGCCGTGACAAGAAGGGTGACTTCCGCTCTCTGTGGATCACTCGCTTGAACGCAGCTGTCCGCGAATATGGCATCAGCTACAGCCAGTTCATTTACAAGCTTTCCAAGGCCAACATCCAGATGAACCGCAAGGTTCTCGCCGATATGGCCGTCGCCGACCCGGCAGCATTTGCCAAGGTCGTCGAAACTGTGAAGGCTGCTTAATTGAGCTGAAGCCTAGCTTCATCTTCACGCGAGAAATTGCACCCTGCTCCTAATCGAGCGGGGTGCTTTTTTGCATCGAGGCGTTCGCCTAGAATGTCATTCCCGCGTAGGCGGGAATCTTTCTGACGGAGGTATCGGGATTTCGCTGGTCGTGGTAGCGTTTAGAAAAAATCTGCGTCGAGTTCTGTCTTCTTTCTGCCGGCGGGTTCAATGACGGCTGCTGAGAATTTGGCGGCGGCAAAAAGCTTGCCCGTTGTCTCTACGACTTCGTCTTCGCTCATGGAGTTAATGATTTTCTCGGAATGCTCCATGGAGTAGAATTCACCCAGGTGCAACACCTGTTCTGCCATGCGGACCACACGCTTTTCGGGGCTGTCGGCTCCCAAGTACATCGCACCCAGAATATTGGTCTTGGTGCGTTCGTATTCGCCCTTGTTGAATCCGCGTTTCAAGAAATTGTGGACTTCGGCAAGCGACAAGTCGAGAGCGGTCTGCAACTGGTGCGGTTCCGTGGCCAGCGATACGCCCCAGTCGGTGCAGTCGAGGTAAACGTCGGCGGTAGAATACACGGAGTAGGCGAGGCCCTTGTCTTCGCGAATCTTTTGGAACAGGCGACTGGCCATGCCGGCGCCCATCGCCACGTTAAAGAGTGAAAGGGCGCAGCGTGCGCGTTCATCCATCAGACTGCGGTCAAAACTTAAACCCCAGAAAAGGTTCGACTGTGCAATATCCTGCTTCTGCACGACTTTGACGCTGTTGTGAGCCTTATAGATGTCGGTGGGCATAGTTCCGTTCACTTTCTTTTGTGCGAATTTTTCAGAACAAAGTGCAATAAGTTCTTCGTGATTCACCTTTCCCGAGGCACAAATCAAAAGCGGAATCTCGCTAATCACCTGCTCCTTGTACCTGAGCATTTGCTTGTGGGAGAGCGCCTTGACCTGCTTGATATTTCCGGTAATGGAATGTGCGATGCCGCAACCCTTAAAATGGATGGCGTTAAAGACGTCGCCCACGATTTCTTCGGGAATGTCGTCGTAGCTGTGGATTTCTTCGATAATCACACGGCGTTCCTTTTCCATTTCCTTCTTGTCCATGCGCGGGTGCATGAGCATATCGGCGATCACGTCTACGGCGAGCGACAAGTGGCTGCGTTCAATCTGCGCGTAGAATCCCGTTTCTTGGCGGGTGGTGTAGGCTTCCAGGTTCCCGCCCTTGTCTTCGATAGCGCGGGCGATTTCAAGTGCGCTCCGGGTTTCGGTACCCTTGAATACTAGGTGCTCGTAAAAGTGGCTCAGGCCAAATTCATCTTTTGCTTCGTGACGCGATCCGCGCGGCACCCAGACGCCAACCGCGACCGAGTAAGCATGCGGCATATAGTCCGTCAAAATAGTGATACCGTTATCGAGAACTGTTTTCTTTACAATCTGTTTCATAGCTCTTTTCTCTAGTTTCTCGTCTGTAGGACCTCAGGTCCGTTCTCTCGTCTTTTAGCATATTCGTTAATCTTTCAAGGTCCCTGAGCCTGCCGAAGGGCCGAAGTCGAAGGATCTATGTCTTATTTCCTCTTGCGTTCGCATACTCCCTGTGTTGCTTCTTTACTTCTTCGCTCACGTTCATGCAACCTTGCAATTTGTAGTAAAAGTCTTCGAGCTGTTGCATCGTGTAAATCGTCTTGCGGCTTGCAATGCGCTTGAGTAGGGCGTCCTGCAATTCGCTGCAGTGGACGATGCTCCAGAATTCGTTGTCCTTGGGAACTTTTCGCAAGGTGCACCGGTCGCTGAAAACCACGAACGAAATAAAATGCGCCTGCTCGTGACGAATTTTCAGGAAATGTTCCAATGCCATAATGTGCCCGATGTTCTGGCGAATCGGGTTGTGGAACGTATGTTCGGTGTTTGCGCTCAGGTGCTGGATCCAGCGTTCGCTTTCGAGGTCGCCTGCGATTTCGCCCGAAAGGTTCTTGCTTTCGAGAACGTAGATGCCCGACTGGTGTAAAAGCAGCGCGTCGATTTCGGTGTAGCCTGCGCGGGCGGGAATGTACAAGTTTTGCATTAGCACATAGCGGCGCTTGTCGGTGTCGCAGACGCGTGCGGTGAGTGCCATCATGGCCGCTTCGCCAAAGATTCCGCGCGGGTCGTTTGCGATTCGCTCGTCGTTGAATTTCGGGTCCGGCTTAAAGAAATTCTCGCTGCGTGTGGGCGCGTGCGTAATGCCGTATCCGCCCAATTCAAAAGGCTTGTCCAACCCGCGAATTCCGTTACTTAGCCCCTTGCGGCGTTCCTGCTCAAAGTCGCGGAAAGTCTTGCGGCGACCATCGCCGTGGTACATTTTCGGATTCTTTTTCGGCGTTTTGCCCTTGACCTTAAAAAATACAAGGGCTAGCAACAGAACAATGCCGATAAGAGTCGAAAAAGTCATGCCGCAAGTATAGAAAAACCTGAAACATTCGTTGTGCGGAGCCCGAGGCTAAATAGGCTTTTCTTTTCTGCAATAGAGCCGGGTGGTCTCGGTTGCGTACGGAGCAGGCTAAGCTGTGGCTAGAGTTAGGGGGATTCTTCCCCCTTTCAAATAAGGTGACATTTTTCTAAATTTGCATCTAAGGTGAAAAAGATGCGAAAATTCCTCCTCCCAATCCTCATCGCGCTTTATGCGCTCGCCCTGGTGTCTTGCGATAGCAAGCAGGCGGTAATCCCCAATAAAGTCCACTGCGTTAATGATCTCGGCCACAAGAAGGTGGGCGTGCAGATCGGCAACACCGCCGATATTTACGCGTCTGATTTTGGCGGCGATACCGCGAAAATCGATGTGGACCGCTACACGAAACTCGCTGATGCCATTCAGGCGCTCAAGCAAGGGAAAATCGACGCGGTCTTGAGTGACGACCAGCCCGCCAAGGCGTTCGTGCGCGAAAATCCGTCGCTCCATATTCTCGACGAAGTCTTTGTCGAGGAAATGTACGCGGGCGTTGTCGCGAAGGGGAACGAAGCTCTGCTCGATTCCGTGAACCAGGCGCTCGCCGCCATGAAGCAGGACGGAGTCTACGATTCGCTCTTTAACACTTACATCTACCGCACCGGCGACTACCATTATCAAAAGAAGGTGACCAAAGGTCCGAAGCTTGTGCTCTCGACGAACGCTCAGTTCCCGCCGTACGAATACTACGAAAATGCGAAAATTGTCGGCCTCGATATCGAAATCGTGAACTACATCGCCGACTACCTGAACCGTACCGTCGAAATCCAGGACATCGAATTCGATGCGATTATCAACGCTGTTTCTTCGGGCAAGGCGGATGTCGGCTTCGCAGGCTTTACCGTGACCGAAGAACGCAAGAAGTCCATCAACTTCACGACTCCGTACACGCTCTCGAAAATTGTCGTAATTGTCCGCGGCGACGAGGCGGTGGAAAGCGACGAGAGCTTTGCCGAACATTTCCGCAAGAACTTCGTGAAGGATTCCCGTTGGAAGTTTATCGCGTTGGGCCTCCGCAACACGCTCATCATTTCGCTCTTTGCGGCACTGCTTGGCATTCTGATTGGCTTTGTCGTGGCGCAAATTCGCACCGGCAACGAATTCAACGGCCGCTACAAGGTTCTGAACGCACTGACTAAAGTCTACCTCGCCGTAATACGCGGCACCCCGATGATGATCCAGCTGCTCATCATTTACTACATCGTCTTCTCGTCGGTGAACGTGAACAAGATTCTTGTGGCGATTGTCGCGTTCGGCGTGAACTCGGGTGCCTACGTTTCTGAAATTATCCGTAGCGGCATCAAGGGCGTGGACCCGGGCCAGATCGAGGCGGGGCGCAGTCTCGGACTCAAGTTCCGCACGGTCCTTTACCACATCGTTTACCCACAGGCATTCAAGAACTCGCTCCCTGCGCTTACGAATGAATTTATCACTCTCATCAAGGAAACGTCTATTTGCGGCTACATCGGCCTGATGGACTTGACGCGCGGTGGTGACATTATCCGTAGCATGACCTACGAAGCGATGCTCCCGCTCCTTGCCGTGGCTGCCATTTACTTTGTCATTGTTGCCGGGCTTTCGGCCTGTGTTGCAAAGCTTGAAAAGAGGTTGAAGAAAAATGAACGCTAATGCAGAAACTTTAATCCAGGTCAAGGACCTTTGCAAATCTTACGGCGACAAGCAGATTCTCAAGGGAATTTCGCTCGACATTCACCGCGGCGACGTGATTGCGATTATCGGACCTTCGGGTTGCGGCAAGTCGACTTTCTTGCGCCAGCTGAACCTGCTCGAAAAGCCGACGGGTGGCGACATCCTGTTGGACGGCAAGAGCATTTTGGCGAAGGGCGTTTCGAAGCCGAGTATCCGTAGGCGCGTGGGCATGGTGTTCCAGCAGTTCAACCTGTTCAAGAACATGACAGCGCTTAAGAATATCATGTTTGCACCTGTGAAACTGGGGCTTTTGAACAAGGCGGATGCCGAAAAGCGTGCGAAGGAACTCTTGGATCGCATCGGTCTCTTGGATAGGGCGGATCATTACCCGGCGCAGCTCTCTGGTGGTCAGCAGCAGCGTGTGGCGATTGCCCGCGCCATGGCGATGCAGCCCGAGGCAATTCTGTTCGACGAACCGACGAGTGCCCTGGACCCCGAAATGGTCGGCGAAGTCCTCAAGATCATGAAGGACTTGGCAAAAACCGGCATGACGATGGTTGTGGTGACGCACGAAATGAGCTTTGCTCGCGAAGTCGCAAACCGTGTGCTGTTCTTTGCTGACGGCTACGTCAAGGAAGACGGCTCCCCCGAAGAAATCTTCGACAACCCGAAGGATGCCCGCCTCAAGGAATTCCTCTCGGCATTGAAGAAATAATTATGGTGGGGGAGGGGTGGACTTTCACTTTGTTCAAGTCCCAACTGTTCGGCTCGATCATAGCCATGCGAGCATGGCTGCGATACTCGCCTTGTGTAGTTGTCCCCCTCGCTCTAGCCACTGCTCAGCCTGCTCCGCACGCTCACATGGCCTCGGCCTTTGGCCGACGAATGTTCGCTTAGCGGCCAGGCTTTCGCTGTGTCTGCCGCAACCCCCTCGCCTAGGGGGACACCCCCTAACACCCCTGTATCACACTTTAAAATTCATTCAAGTACATTTTGTATATTTATGGATTATGAAGAAGATTAAATTTACCTTGATAGTCCTTTTGGGGCTCTCCCTTGCTGCATTTGCCGAAGAGGCCAAACCCAAGGAACACTTTGTCTTCGATGTGGGTGGCGGTTTTGCAACTTATTCCAGCCTTGCCGTTCTTGGTGGGACTATGGAGGACTTTGATTATTGCAATAATGGGAAATGCGACCCTCCCGACGAAGTTGACTACAAATCAAATTATGCTGTAGCGAGCCTTGGCGCCCGCTACATTTTCACTCCCCATATCGAGGCGGGCCTGGCGGCCTCTTACGAGTACTACAGTTCCTATGAAAGTGTTTGCGAAGGCACTGGCCATGAAATGTATTGTAGAGCGGGAGATTTCCTAGACCACTACTTAGTTCATGTCGCAGTCGAGGGCAAGTTCAACTGGTTCACGCTTTTCGACCATTTTAGGCCTTACAGCCGCGTAGGCGTCGGAGCCTTGCTTGAATTTGATGACGGGCTGGAACGAGCTGGGTTACCGTCTGTCCAGTTGACGCCTGTCGGTTTGGAATTCCCGTTTTCGTATGTAAGTGTGTATGCTGAAATGGGCGCTGGCTATCGTGGTTTCATGAGTGGCGGTATCGCTTTAAGAATCTAATCGGTATAATGTTTCGGGGCCAAGTCTCTAAGCAAAAGGGGAGACATCTCCCTTTACTTACTAAAATCAAAGAATGCCGCGGGGTCCGTTCCGAAGATTTCGCCGAGTTTTATCGCCATCTTGCGTGATACCGCCCTGCGTCCGTTTTCCATGGCACAGAGGTTTTGGACTTGAATTCCGAGTTTTTCGGCAAGGGTGACTTGCGACCAGTTGCGCAAATCGCGGTTTGCGACAATCATTTCACCGGGAGTGGAATCCAAATTCTTGAACCAGTCGGACTCCTCGAAGGGAATCGAGTCTTCGTTTTTGCAGACTGCCACGTTTTCGGGCTTGTAGGTATCCTTCAAGAACCTGACCAGCGGAGCAGGGATATGCTTCGCACGGATTTCAATACGGGGCTTTTTCACGACTGCCAACATGAAATTAAATATAATCAATTTTTGATTATTTGCCAATTATATTGGGTGCAACCAAGAAAGAATTGCTGAAGACCCTTTCGGCTTGATATCTGTTCTCCATAGTGAGAATGGTGGTGTTTTTTTGTAAAAAGAAATAAATTTTCGCGAAATTGGTAATAAATCGCCTGAAAAGGTAGTGTCAAGGGTTTTTCGCAAAAATAGTTTGTTCCAACATCAGATCTAGGC
>NZ_CAMVDO010000021.1 GCF_947166265.1 uncultured Fibrobacter sp.
AAACATTAAAGACCGTAGCAATAAAATGCTGCGGCCTTTTTTGTATGGGGGAGAGGTGCTTTTTTGCGTGAAAATGTTATTTTTTTGAAAATTTGTAAAACTCTCGCTCAAGACTATGCATATCCTAGAAAAAATTAGTGAATTTGTGGGCAAGTGGATGGCGCTTGTCATTTTGGCCACGGCGGCGTTCTCGTTGTTTCTTCCCAAGTCGACCTTGTGGATTGAACTTTCGTGGGTGAATTATCTGTTGATGATTGTGATGTTCGGCATGGGGCTTACGCTTCGGCTGGGCGATTTTAAGCTCGTGTTTACGCGCCCGAAGGAAATTATTATCGGGTGTGCGGCGCAGTTCATCGTGATGCCCGCGCTTGCATTCCTGCTTTCCAAGGCTTTCGGGCTTGATGCGGCCCTGATGGCGGGTGTGGTTCTCGTGGGTACCTGCCCGGGTGGAACCGCGAGCAACGTCATTACCTACCTCTCGAAGGGTGACGTGGCGCTTTCTGTGGGCATGACGAGCGTGAACACTTTACTCGCTCCGATTTTAACGCCGGCGATTACCTACTTGCTTTTGCGCACCACCGTAAACGTGGATGTGATGGCGATGTTCCTTTCCATCGTGAAGGTCGTCATCGTGCCGATTGCACTCGGGTTTGTTATCAACAAGTTTCTGGGTAAGTTTACGACCCGCGCCGTGAAAGTCCTTCCGCTCGTTTCCGTGATTGCCATCGCGATGATTGTGGGGGCTGTCGTCTCGCACAATGCGGCAAAGATTCTTTCTACGGGCGCAATCGTATTCGCCGTGGTGATTCTCCATAACTTGCTCGGTTACGGCTGCGGTTTTGGCCTTGGAAAGTTGCTGAAGTTCTCGACGCCCAAGACGAAGGCTCTTTCCGTTGAAATCGGTATGCAGAATTCGGGGCTTGCGACAAGCCTTGCGGCGACTGCATTTGCGTCACTTGCCATGGCGACTGTTCCCGGCGCCATCTTCTCGGTGTGGCACAACATTTCCGGAGCGATTCTCGCAAACGTTTACCGTCGGTGGGATAAGTAGGCGAATCTCGCTAATTCGTATTCCTGTCGATTTGTTTGTAAAAATTTACCGAATTTCCCGTTAGGGGAGTTGCTAGTTTTGTGCGGTTTTAGAATATGGGTGAGGTCTATGAGCTTCAACTTTTGTATTTTTGTGCCGAATTTTGTTTATAGGTAGGTTTATTCTGCGCTTTCGTTGGCTGTTTTTACTTGTTGTATTCGTTGGGCTTGCCGAGGCCCAGCTTTTGGATATGTCCGAAATGTCCGAAAGCTACATGGTCGAAAATAAGATCCATAAGGTCAAGGTCGAAGGAACTGTCCACATGGACGACCGTGCTGTCCTTAGCCGAATCGGTATTCGCGATGGACAGAGCTATTCCCCGACGGCCCTCACCGAAAAGGTGCAGTCTTCGGTGACTTCCCTCTACAAGTCCGGTCTTTTTGACGATGTGACAGCCTGGATTGACTATGTGGGCGATGGCACCGATGTGGACCTCATTTTCAAGATCAAGGAGCTTCCCGCCTTGGATACCGCCGTATTCGAAGGCCCCGACGAAATTTCCGAAGAAGACCTGAAACTGAAGGTTCGCCTGATTCCGGGCCAGGTCTACAGCAGGAGCCAGTTGGAACGCGACCGTCAGGCTATCCTGGATTATTACCGTACCGAAGGCTATCTGCTTGCCGAGGTGGGCTATCGCGAAACGCCGGTCGACGAAAACAAGAACATGGTGACCTTCATTGTCCGCGAGGGTGAAAAGGTCAAGGTTCGTCAGTTCGATATTCAGGGCAACGATCACGTGCCTGCCGAAGACATCATGGAACACATGGTGACAAAGCTCGACCAGTGGTGGGGCGGCGGCGAATTCAAGGAAAATATCTTCGAGGCGGACCGCGACACCGTGTTGAACGCTATACGCCATTTTGGCTACCTGGACGCCGAACTTACCGAATACAGTGCCGAATACCTGCCGGACTCCACGTGCCTGTTCTATATGGGCCGAATGGTCCCGATGGGTGAAAACCTGGATGCCCTCTACAAGCAGCTGAACCTTGCTTTGGGCGATTCCGCGACGCCGCTTTACAAGATGGCGGGCAAGCCGACAATGCAGGTGACGCATATTTTCCGCAAGCACCGCGAGGTGGGCGAAATGCCCTGGGTGACTAGACCGAAGGTCACGGTCAAGACCGAAGAGGATGCCTGGAAAATGTTGAACGACATTATCCGCTACGAAAGTGCCCGCAAGGAATTGCTCGAAATCGTAGATGGTCGCAAGTGGAAAAACGCGAAAATCGATTCTCTCCGCAAGATCAAGAAACGCTCGACTTACCAGGAAAAGCTTCTGGTGCGCTACATGATCGAAGATATGTTCCCGGCGCTGAACAAGTATGACAACATCAAGACTTCGAGCGCTATCCTGGTTCATATCCACATGATCGAAGGCCGCAAGTACTATATGGGAGGTCTCCATTTCTCGGGGAACGAAGTGCTGAACGACAAGATGCTTGCCTATGCCTTCCGCCTCGACAGTGGCGAAGTCTTTGACCAGTACAAGTACGACGCTTCCCGCAAGGCGCTTCTGGATGCCTATCGCGAAGATGGCTACCTGTTCGCGCAGTACGAAGAAACCCGTACTTTCGAAAATGACTCGATTGTGAACCTGTCCTACAAGATGACCGAAGGTCTCCCGGCTCAGATTCACAAGGTGCATATCCACGGCAATACCAAGACGAACGAAAAGGTGATCCGCCGCGAAGTCCGCCTGTATCCGGGCGACACGTATCGCCAGTCCCTGTTGGAACGTAGCTTCCGCGAAATCATGCAGCTCAACTACTTCGACATGGTCGTGCCCGACATCAAGGTGGTGGGCGAGCAGGACGTGGACCTCGACTTTACCGTGCAGGAAAAGGAAGCGGGAACAGGTCAGTTTAGCCTGGGTGTTTCCTATAGTGAAAGCGATGGTGTCGTGGGTACGGCAAGCGTGTCGATTCCGAACTGCTGTATGGGTAACGGCCAGGCCGCCTCGTTCAGCGTGGAATACGGTATGGACAAGAAGAGCGCCTCGGTGAGCTTCCAGGAACCCTGGTTCCTCGACAAGCCGATTACCTTGGGTACAAGCCTCAGTTATTCCTGGTGGAACATGTCCAAGTACGACGACCCCGACATTACCCGTTACGGTGGCTCGGTCTACCTGGGTAAGCGCCTCAAGTGGCCCGATGACTACTTCTACGGACAGATCGGTTACAGCTGGCTCATGAACAAGCAGGGCCCCAACATTGACGACAGCTACGTTGTCTATACCGGTGTGGAATCTGCCTTGAACTTCCGCTTGCTCCGCGACGACAAGAACCTGCCGCAGTTCCCGACCGAAGGTTCTCGCTATGTGCTTGACGTGCAGTGGGCCGACGATGTGCTGTTCAGCGACTTTAGTTTCGTGAAGACCGAACTGACGATCAAGTGGTGGTTCCCGCTGTTCCGCGACCGCCTGACAATTGCGCTCACCAACCAGTACGGCGTTATCTTCGGCGATCAGCTGCAGTACCGTACGCTCTACAACATGGGTGGCGTGATGGGTTACGAAGGCATGATGCGTGGATATAGCTCGGGCTCTATCGGATATCGTCGCCTGGGTCGTAGCTACCAGTACACGGGTGCCGAACTCCAGCTCGGCCTTGTGCCGCAGACCTTCTACCTGTTGCCGTTCTTCTTTGATGCTGGTAACGTGTTCGGTGAACGCTACAATCCGCGCACCAAGGTCCCGAAGCCGAGCCGTAGCCCGCTCAGCGAATGGGATCCGACGAGCCTCAAGAAGGATATCGGTTTCGGTTTCCGCGTGATTGTGCCGATGCTCGGTATTATCGGCTTCGACTTTGCATGGCCTTTGGATGTGGGTGAAACCTATAGTGGAACGCAGCGTACCGAAGTGGGCGACATGCAGTTCAACTTTGTCATAGGCCAGGGCTTCTAAACCTTACCGGAATTCAGTTGTACGTATGAACGGGCTTTTCGAGGCCCGTTCCTATTTTTTTATATTATGCCTGACTAAGAACAAACTCTTTTCGGAGTACGATATGATGAAGTACTTTTATGGTGCGGTTCTGTGTCTTTTTTTGGGGGCTTGTGGAAGTTCGGGGTCGGGAAGTGACAATGTCAATCAAGAGGAAATTCCCGAAAGCTCTTCCGATTCTCTCGACAGCCTCCAGAATGTTGAAGACGACGATCCGGTAGATTCGATTCCTGATAGCTATATCAAGGATGTGGCTGTGGATTTTGAACTGATCCAGGAAGAGGGTAGCTCCTTCAGGGATAATTTTGAAGCCGTTCAGGTGGGCAGGTACCGCTGGATGACATCGAACGTTTCCAAGAATGAAATGGTGACGACCAATATGTGCTATGGGGATAGCGCCTCCAATTGCGATTTGTATGGTCGCCTGTTCAAGTATGTTTATGCCGGGGATGCTTGCCCCAATTCCTACCATGTTCCCACTAAGGAAGACTGGTTTAATCTGATGAGCTTGCGCTTGAAGTATCCCGATCTGGATACCATGCTCAATCTTTCTTACGGTGGTTTCTGTTCGAACGTTTTTGGATCTACCACCTGTTCCGGGATAGATACCGACGCCTACTACCTGACGGCGGATAGCCTGGTGGCGCACGTTAAGAAGGGAAGCAAGGGCGTTTCGTTCTCTAAATTCAGCATGAACGATTACTACAGTCTTCGCTGTGTTGGCTATGTGGATATCGTCGAAAATCTCAAGGATCTGCCGACGTGTAATGAGAGTAGCGCTCAATGGCTGGACAGGTTCTATGTGGTAAAGAAGAAAAGCAACTACTATTGCACGGGGAGCCGGTGGGTTGACGATTTTACGGATGATTGCGACAAGTCGCAGAAGAATGTCTACGTGACGTTCAACGACTCCGCATACGTTTGCAAGAATGGTTACTGGCAACTGGCGAGTATCAACGATTCCAGAACCCCCTGCACCGAAGATATCGACAGCAGCTTGATTGTATTTAACGGAATCCATTACGCCTGTGAAGACCGCCTTTGGCGTAAGTTCAGCGAGGTCGAAGATTCCCTGGGGTATTGCAGTGGAAAGCGTTTCTTCAAGTTGGATTCCCTTGTCAAGGGGGATTCCTACGCGGTGTATGTCTGCGATGCCTTGGGCTGGCGCAGTGCCAAGAAGTTCGATTACCTGGGCTATTGTGGCGAGGAACAGTACCGAAAAATCGACACGCTCAAGATGGAAAAAGATACGTCGGTCTATTTCTGCGACAGTACGGGATGGCGCCTTGCTGAAAATACGGATTATCTGAGAGAATGCAATGCGAAAAACTATGGAAAGGTCGCGTCGTTGAAACTTGAAAATGACACCCTGGTATACGCCTGCGATTCTAGTGGCTGGCGCTATGCCGTCATCGAAGATGTTTATGGCGTATGCGATAGTGCGGGGACTTACAAGATAGCCTCTTTCGGGGGAAGGAACTATGTTTGCCGCGACAGCGACTGGGATGATTTTACTTCCCTTGAAAACGCTCTTGGAATATGCACTCCCAAACGGCAGGGCGTAATTGATACGGTTCCTGACGGATACGACTACATTTGCGACCTGGAAAATTGGCGCAGGACGAAAAAGGACGATTACCTCGGGACATGTACCGCAAAGCGTGACGGCGAAATGCGTCGCTATGATGGTTACGGCTACATCTGCAGGGATTCTGTTTGGAGACAGCTTTCCAAGCTGGAGTCGGAACTTGGACTTTGCGAATCGAGTAACCTCGGAAAGTTGAAACTGACGGATACGGGAATCGATTACATCTGCACGGAAAGCGGCTGGAAAACTGCGAGCCTCTCCGAAGTCATGGGCGAGTGCAATGCCAAGAACGAGGGTAAACTCGGTACTTACGGCGGAATCAAGTACTACTGCAATGGCGCGAAGTGGTTGCTCGAAGGTGGCCTTACGGAACTGGGGCAGTGCCTGATTTCCCGGATGGGAACTTTAAAGAAACTGGATGGAATAAGCTATGTGTGTGACAGTTCGGGCTGGCGTTCGCCTCGGTCCCGCGAAACGGTCATAGGAACCTGCACCGCGAAAAACCAGGACTCCGTGAAGGTGAAAAACGACTCCGCCTTTGTTTGCAAGAATGGGTACTGGTCTATGGTGAGCGTGTCGGAATACCTGGGGGCTTGTACCAGCAGCAATGAGGGCGAGGTCAAGTCCTACGCTAAGAAGGATTTTGTTTGCTCCGATACGCGTACTTGGCGTGAGCTGAATGAATTTGAATCGAGAAACGGGGTGTGCGCTCCATCCGTTTACGGAACCATCATACAGGAGGATAGCCGCTATTACTATTGCTATGGTGCCAAGTGGAAACAGGTGAGTACCGCGTTCGGAAAAATGGGAAGTTGTTCGCTGACGGATACGTCTACCTACATCAGGCCGGATTCGGTTTATTTCTGTAGCAAGGGTAACTGGATCTATCTTTCCCCGGCAAACTATCTGGGTGAATGCAATAGTGCTACGCCGCAACAGAAACTTTATGGAAGCATCGTATATTATTGCGATACGACGGCTTCTGCGAACTGGTTCAAGTTGACGGCGAAGGATAGCGTACAGGGGTATTGCAGGACATCGCTCCTAGGCAAAAGCATGACCTACAAGGATTCCCTGTTTATCTGTACGGGAAAATGGAATCCTAAGTCGTGGACTCCGGCAACCGAAAAGGAATTCTTGACCGTCTGCGACGAAAATCGTGACGGGGAGACCTTCTTTAACGGGTTCAACAAATCCAAGTGTGTCAATGGTGAAATTCAGTGTCTCGATCAGAAAATGATGACGGATTCCCGCGACGGTCAGGTGTACAAGTATGTCGAATTGAAAAGCGGTGAAGTTTGGATGAGCGAGGATATGCGCTACAATGGCGTGGATTCTGCCTGGTGCATGGGCGAACTGAATGTTCCGTGTGAAAGCGGAATGCACTATACCTATGCGGCATCGAGAAAGGCGTGCCCTGCGGGTTGGCATATTCCGTCGAAAGACGAATTTATGTACCTGCATCAGATTATGAGGGATGTAAGTTCTGTCTATAACAATGGTGACTATAGTTACGTTTATGGATTGTCGATGCTCTCTAACGCTTTTATACAGTTCTATCGGATGAATGGGATAGAACCGAGAGCTAGGTATATTGACCACAAGGTAAAATCTTATTGGACGTCTGCGGACACGATGGAATATTACTCGTTTACGGATAGGCTGTATTATACGTTCGAGGAAGAACCGATAGGCAACTATGTTCCCCAGGAAACGAGTTTTAAAATTCTTGGACTTTCCGTCCGTTGCAAGAAAGACTAGTGGGGTAAGGTATGAAAATTTTTGATAAATTAAATTTGAAGAACAGAGCCTTACTGGGCGGCCTCTCTCTCTTGGCGGCACTCCTTGTCTCCTGTAGTTCCGGTTCCAGTTCGTCTTCCGATGTGTATGACGAAACCTCGTCGGAATCATCTTCGGAATCTGGGAAGTCTTCTAGTTCACGATTGGCGGAAGGCCCCGTTACGGATGCCGATGTCCTGGATGTGAACGATTATGACAACAGCGATGAGACTTCGGTGACGGATCCCACATCCGACACGAAATACTCCATCGTTAAGCTTGGAATATACATGTGGCTTGGCGAGGATGTTAACAAGGTGACGACCGACGTAAAGAACACCTGTTACGAATACGATGAAAGTCTGTGCCCCAAGTACAAGAGATTTTATATGGCAGAAAACGCGGAGAGCGTGTGCCCCGAGGGGTTCCGCTTGCCGTCCATATACGAATGGAAACAGTTCCTTGCCGAAAAGAAAATCAAGGTCCTTGGCGGACAATGCACCAAGAGGGATACTTTGGAATGTTTCGGCCTCGATTCCTCGGCGAGATACCTAGCCCGCTACGATTCTGCCGTTACCATTGAGGCGGATGGCTCGGTGAGCTATTCGGCGGCCTCTCCCAGGGAATTTTACCATATCCGTTGCGTAAAGCGCAAGTCGATTGTGTCCGATTTATCGGACCTTCCGAAATGCGATAAGAATAGCGATTATGGTACGTTGTTTGTGGGTGCCGAGGACGTTGGTTATGCATGTCGTGACGGGGAATGGAAACAGTCGCTTTCCAGGTCTTGCCTTCCCGAAGAGGCTAAAACCCTGGTAGCCATTCACGACTCGTTGCTGTATGCCTGTATTGATGGTGACTGGACCTTGGCCTCGATTCAGGACGTGGATGAAAAATGCACTTCGAAAAACTTGGAACGTGAAATCCTGCTGAATGGCAAGCGGTATGCCTGTACCGATACCGGCTGGATGCTCCTGAAATTCCCTGGCTCGGAATTGGGCTACTGTTCGGAGTCGACTTTGGGAAAGACCGCCATGGCCCTGCACGACAGTATTTATTACCATTGCGATTCCACGGGTTGGCGTATAGCGAGTCTCAATGAAATTCTGGGAACGTGCGATTCTACGAGGTATGGTCGTAGCAAGAGCAGTCGAGGAGAAAAGTTTGTATGCCGTTTCGGTTCTTGGGACCGGTTCTCGGATGTCGAGGAAAAACTCGGTATATGCACTGCTGAACATGCCGGTGAGGCTTTCATATACGAAGGCAACTTTTATGTGTGTGATACGTCTAGGCTTGCCTGGCGAATCGATGACGCACTTTTGCATATAGGAAAATGCGACAGTACCCGCTATTTCGATACGGTCGTGGTCGGAGATGTCATTTACCTGTGCAACGACTATAACCGCTGGCAGAAGACTTCTGCGAAGAACGGAAAGTATTACCTGTGTACCTCGAAAAATCTGGGCAAGATAAAGGATATAGAAGGCGACAACTTTATTTGCAAAAAGAATAGCAGCAACGAGTACGTATTTGACTATGCCACGAGCCTGGAATTAAAATTCGGCTATTGCCCGCAGGCGGACACCTCTCATGTCGTAAGCGGCGATTCCGTGTATTACTGTTACAACGGAAACTGGAAGTACTACGGGAAATATGTTCCTAGGGATACGGTCTCCAAGGACACGGTTGTGAAGGATACCGTGAAAAAGGATACGGTTCGTAAGTATCCGATAGCTGATATACCGGAGTGTAATTACTATACGCGTGATTCCGTTTTCTTCACCGGACTGACGGAGTATAAATGCATGGTCAGTAATGAAAATTACTACTGGAGACTATATTCGGAAGATTCTGTCCTGAACCAAAAGGGCTATTGGGTGGAAACAATTACTTTAGGGACGCAAACCTGGTACTGCTATACGAGGGATAAGTTCACTTGGTATATTGCAACGGGGACGGATGTCTCGCATTATGTACCCCCTGTAGAACCTACGTGCGCAGAAGGATTCCATATACCCTCGGTTGCGGACTGGAAAAAACTTTTCAACACGATGAATGCAAATGTCCCTGGAGGCGATGCTCTTTGGTACTTTGCGAATAAGCCGGGTATTCCTAGAAATTTCGGCCTTGAACTTTATCGGGTCGATGCGTATTGGGCGTCTGACGAGGTGGACGCAAGTAATGCAAGGTGTGTTAAAGTGAAGGAATCGTCGTATTCCTTTGATACATGCAGGAAGGGCGATCATTTATTTACGATTTGCGTCAGTGATTAAAATGATTTTAGGGCGTTTTGCGATGATTCCTTATCAAGGGCGCCCTATATTTTTGTAAATTGTATTTATGATGTTTCGAAAACTGATTATACTCCTTTCTCTGGTTTTTGCGACCGTGTCGTTTGCCGAAGACGGCCTGCGCATTGCGCATGTGGATTCCAAGCTGATCTTTGACGGCTACAAGGGGACCAAAAAGGCGCAGGAAGAATACGACCGCCAGGTGGCCAAGTGGGAACAGCAGGGCAACTTGCTGCAGAAGGAACTTTCTGCGATCAAGGAAAAGCTCGACAAGCAGGTGCTGATGCTTTCCGACGAAAAGAAACGCGAACTTGAGGCGGAGTACAACAAGAAGGATATTGAACTCAAGAATTTTATCGACCGTGTGTATGGCCGTAAGGGTGAGCTGATTTCTGAAAACGAGAAGGTGAGCGCCCCGATTATCCAGCTGATTCGAAAGGCGATCAACGAAATCGCCCTGCAGGAAGGCTACGACATGGTGGTGGACCGTGCAACCGGTGCCGTCGTGTTTTGGAAAAAGGAAAATGACCTCACCCAGAAGGTCCTGGATTACCTGAACAATCGATAGTCTGAATAATCGATAGTCTGGTACAGGCTGGAGTGGTGGTTCGGGGCCGTGTGGCCTGTACCGCAGTCCTGAAATTGTTGAAATCGTGTCCTCGGTACAGGTTAACCGAGGACTTTTTTTTGTTTTAGCCTGTACAAGGCAGGGGTATTGGGCTGGAAAAGGGATTGGCGGGAAAAGGGATTGTTAGCCCGCAATATTCCTTGCTTGCGCAAGGTTGCGGTCTAACCCTATGGGCTCGATGCAAGCTGCGCTTGCCTCAAGCTCATAATTTGCCTCTTCGCACTTCGTGCATGAGCCAAATTATGCCGCACCCTCTCCCCCAAGGGGTCTCGGGTCCGACCCATAATCATTCGAATACAAAAAAGGCCTAGCTTTATGCTAGGCTTCTTTTGTATTCGAGCGGGAAAAGGGACTCGGACCCTCGACCCCGACCTTGGCAAGGTCGTGCTCTACCAACTGAGCTATTCCCGCGAGGTGACCCAATTATAGAATAATATTTTGACTATGTCAAGGGTTGGTGCAAAGAAAAAATCAAAATTCCGTTCTTTTTTCCTCTCAGCTCGAAAAACCCGGCTTTAATGCACAGGAATCCGTGTGGGAGCGGCAGCGGAAGTTTTGCGAAAAGGTCTTCCGAGATAAGGAAATCCTGCCCGAGCTTGGAGCAGAGCGTCTGAATGCGGGAGGTCGTGTTCAGGACATCGCCGTGGTAAGCCATTTCGCTCCCGAAGTTGCCGACCTCGGTCGAAATTACCTTGCCGCAGTGGGCGGCCGCCTTGAACGAGGGGCTTACCCCGTAGCGTTTCAGGAACTTGCTCCTGGTGCGCTGCATGCATTCGGCGAAGTCGTGGAAACATTCCAGGGGGCGTGCCCTGCGACGGCAGTCCTTCGTTTTCCAGGTCAGGAACACTCCGTCGCCTGCAATCTGGTAAATCTCGCCGTGGTTTTCTTCGCAGCAGTTGGAAAGGAGCCTGTAGTAGTCGCGGATAAAGTTGCTGTATTTCACGTGGCCCAGTTCTTCGGCGATGGCCGTAGAATGTTTCATGTCGATAAACATGAAAATCAGGTCTTCTTCCTTGGGGTCCTGGTACTTGCCGAGTAGCGTGTTGATAAAAACTCGCGTGCCGAATTTCTTGTGGACGGAGCGCACGAAGGTAATCAGGTGCCCGAGAAGGAATAGCGCAAATATCAGGATGTGGTTGCTCGGCTGCTTGAAAAAGTGGAGCACCTGTTTTAGCGAGTTTTCGTTAATGAGTCCTTCGCTCTTGTCGATTTCCCAAATGAGAATGCATAAGGTGAGGTTTGCGCAGATGCTTGCGAGGAAAAAACAGGAGCGGATGAGCAGGGCCGTAACGACCGGCCTCTGGTCCATTTCGTCTTGCAAGATCATGACGTCGTAAATGGAATGCGAAAGCCCGGTGAAAAGGGATAGTTGCAGCATGAACAGGATCCTGCCCGGATTGATGCCGTTGCCGGAGCCGTACATGAACAAAAGGGTCGTGCACAGGGTTACCAGAACCCAGCTACTGATATAAAAGCAGATTGCCTTGCATTTGCGTTGCGTCAGTCGTGTAATGGCCATAGCGCGTATCAGTGGATAAACAGGGGGAGTGCCCAGATCATGGCGATGATGATGATGTCCTTGTACGATTCGTCAAGAAGCAGGGCCGAGGCAAGAAAGAAAATCGAGGTGGATAACGTAAGAAAAATCAGGAGCGGGAGCCGCTTCTTCAGTTTTTGCTTCCAGTTTAATTTTTCTTCGTTGTTCATATTCTCTATATAATCTAAATTTTGCAAAATGTTTCAAGGAACCTAAAATTTTTTGTTGTTAAAAAAATGTTTTGTGTCTATCTTCACATTCCGTTCTGTCAAAAAATTTGCGATTATTGCGATTTTCGGGTAATGCCCGTGCAGCCCCGTATTTATAAGGAATTTGTAAGTTTTTTATGTAAGCAAATTGTATGTTTAGAACGGAAAAATCCCGGACTCCTGGCGACTGCTCAGACACTTTACCTGGGGGGCGGCACCCCTTCCGTTTTGCCTGCGGAATACTTGCGCGAAATTTTTGGATGCCTCGCCTCAGTTGGTGTGAATGTGCATAAACTAACCGAAATTTCGATGGAGTTCAATCCGGAATCGACAAACGAGGCTTCGGTGGAGGCGGCGCTAGAACTTGGCGTAAACCGTATCAGTCTCGGCTTGCAGACGTTCGATGCGGAGCTGCTCAAGTTGGTGGGGCGTTCCCATTCGGTCGAGGCGGGAATCCGGGCGTTGAACCTTTTGACATCTAGGCGCGGGTTACAGGTGAATGCGGACCTGATGTTTGACTTGCCGACTCAGAAGGTGCAGGGTTTCCTGGACGATGTGGACCGCCTTTCGGATTTTCCGTTGAATCATGTGAGCTTTTACGGGTTGAACGTGTCGCCCCGCTCGCGGCTTGGACATAGGGTTTCGCGGGGCGAGCTTGCCATAGACGAGGATATCTACGAACCGATGTACCTGGGCGGCGTAGAAATTTTGGAGCGGAAAGGCCTTAAGCGTTACGAAGTCTCGAATTTTGCACGCGAAGGGTTCGAAAGCGTCCATAACCAGAATTACTGGAATTGCGGTGAGTATGCGGGGTTTGGGCCGGGGGCGCACAGCTTTGTCGGTGGAGTTCGCTACTATGCGCCCGAAATTTATCCGCGCTGGCGCGATTACGTTTCGGCGGGGTGTCCTTCCGAAATGCTGGAGGTCGATGTCCTGAACCGCGAAAGTAAAATCATGGAACTTCTTTGGCTTTCGCTTCGGCAGTCGAGGGGGCTTTCGTTCGCTGATTTAGAGGCCATGGGCGTCCGTGATGCGGAAAAACTTGCGGGGCACTGTATCGATAAATGGCTTGGTAAGAATTTTGTAGTAAAATCGGACGGTTCCATACGGCTTTCGGGACGTGGCTGGATATTTATGGACGACATCGTGACAGACCTTTCGAACGTATATTCCAACTTGGAATAATCCGTGTTGGAATGCGGGTGAGATACGTGTCACAGCAGAAATTTTTATTGTCCGTTTTCTAAAAAAAAATCATATCTTTGGAATGTGTGGTATGCAAATTTTTTTTGCGTGTTTTTTCATTTATCGAGGTCGTAATGCAGTGTATCAAGAAACATTTTCTTTCAGCTTTGGTGCTGTCGGTGCTAGGTCTTTCGACAGCTGTCAGCGCTTTGGAAAATATCGACTGCATCGACTATAGTGGCGAACCCGATGGACGTTGCCAGTATTACCGCATTATGGACAATCGCGGTGCTCGACTGTGGGTTGTTCCGCCGGGAGAAGATCCCCGTGACAGGAGCATTGCGGTTCCGTACGCCAAATTTTATGTGTACGCCCCGCAAGAAGAACAGTTGAATCGCGAGGCTTTTAGGTTTGAGCTGATGTCGAATTCCACGGAAATTCATAACCTGAGTGCCGTGCAGGCAGACTCGGTGGGGTTTGTGACCATCCGTATCGGTAGCGACTATGAATTGCAAAACTTTGTGCTCGGAACTTCTGACGATGCTGTTGCAAGCGACCCGGTCGTAAGCATTGTCTACAATTTTTATGTGCCGTACCTCAAGTACTATGTGGAAGGCAAGGAAGTTACCAAAAAGTCTATCCTCTCTTACGAAGTGGGCGATACGATGCACGTCAATGTCGAGGCGCTGATTCCCTTTGGCCCGAACAAAGATCGGCTTGATTCTGCGCTCGATAGGGACTTCTACTTTTCTACCGAAGGTGCAAGCAAGGATCTTGTTTTCTTGAGCGCGGGCGGAGAAAATCTGAAACAGGCGAACGGTTCGGTGGTGATTCGACTCAAGGGGGGCAAGGGCGAATTTTTGGTGGTGGCCACTAAGGCGATTGACGATGGTTCGAAGTTTAGCTTGAGTTCCTTCGATGATCCGCTCCAACCGAAGCAGTTTATCTTGAACGAAGAGTTCCCCGGCGAATACCAGTTTACCAATCCCGATATGCCGACGCTCGACCTTGCGGCAATCTACGACACCGACGGTGATGGCATTGGCGATAGCATCGCGGCGTGGTTCGGCGGAAATCTCGACTCGGTGGACGTGAAGGATTTCCTGTACAGCTGGCCGAGTGAAAAATCCTACAAGGAATACAGCGGAAAGGTCAAGCAGAAAAAGAATGTTTATGGACTTCCCGACGTGGACGTGAAACTCCAGACGGAATCGGCGGAAGGTGGCCTGAAGGCATACGTCTGTTCCTCGGTGGGCGACCGCTGCGATACCCTGAAGACTGCCCTGGTCGATAGCATCGGGGCTGCGATTCAGTCGGCAACACTCCTGAAGGGGAGCGGTGCGACCGATACCTTGATCGTTCGTTTCAACAAGGTGATGGATCCGACTTGGAAGAGTGGTCGGGGACTCAAGCTGAACGGAAAGTCGATCGATGTTTCCGCAATTTCCAAGGACGGGACTCAGTGGACGTTTACGGTCGAGAAGGGTGTGGTCCAGGTGGGCGACATGCTGAAAATCGAGACTGTCTGCAGCGACAAGGATTGTCCTAGCGGAATCCTGACCGCAGCCGACGGTGTTCCGACGAGTAGGAACAACCAGGAAGTCCCGGTGCAGAATGCCGGACGCGTCTACGTGGACAGCGACAAGAACGGTTTCTACGATCGCAATGGCGACGGCCGCATGGATAGCGCCTCGGTGGGCTTTGAAACTCCCATTACCGAAAGCGATCTCAAAGAAATGGATCTGACCTTCTACTGGCTCGATAGCGATGGTGAACTGGTGGCGATCAAGCCGAACCTGAAGGACCTTACGATTTCGGACAACGGACATTTGCTCGGCTTTGCCCTTGACCCTGAAAAGTACGATATCAAGAAAATGCTCACGGCGATCGATTCGTCGTATTCCAAGGATGGAAGTGTAGAGTACGGGTATGCCACGATTGGAAACAAGGTAACGGTCGACGGAAAGGATACCGTAGAAGAGACGAAGTACGGAATGCACGACTACATGCCGCCGGTCATTTCTTCGACTTTCCTGAATCCGGAATCGTTCCAGATGATGGAGCCGGATAAGTTCAAGGTGACCTTCTCCGAGGCGATCGACTACACGAAGGTGAATTTGTCCGATGACTGCCTCGCGTTCTATGTCGACGGGGCGTGGGTGCATTTCAGCCTTTCCTCGGCGGAATGGGAAGATGACGGCAAGTCGGTTACGTTGTATATGGAAGCGGGCGAAGACCTTTCGAACCGCATGAACCCGGCGGATTCCGTTCGCTTCGATAACTTTACCAATGGCTTGGTGGATCTTGAAGGGAACAACGTTTCTGAAATTTCCCCGGCGGTCATGGTCGAAGGCGACCCGCGCGTGATTATGAAGACGACGTCGTTTGCCGACTTGAACAAGGCCGAGGAATTCTGGGAAAGGGACGAAGAAAGATGCAAGATGGACGGAAAGTGCAGTAGCAAGAGCTTTGGAATTATGCGAGTCAAGGATGCCGAAGCCGCTACGGACCAGTCTTCGCTTGGCGTGTTGATGGATATCGGTTTTTCGACGATTATGAAAGAAGATTCTCTCGGTGCCTCTGTGCCGGATATGAAAGATATCGGGCTGCACTGGGAACTTTATGTGTACACGAACCTGGGTGGCTATGTGGGTGGCGCCTCGGAGTCTATCGCCTGTGACGATTCCTTCTTCGACGGGAACTGCCTCGAAAATCCCGACAAGCTTTATGTCCGCTGGAAAATGCGCGCCGACAATGGCCGCCGCGTGGGTGTGGGAATTTATTTGGCGAAGTTCAAGATTAAGGTGTATGGAGCCAAGGAAGACTTTACGGTTGAAAGAATCTTTAGATGGGGCATCACAGCAAAGAAGCGCTAGCTGAAGAGACTTTCCGAGGATACGATTATGATGAAGACTGTAAAATACATATCGACAATGCTTTTGGCTATGGCCTCCCTTGCCATGGCACAGACGACTATGCCCACGCCGGAAAACCCGGCGACGGGTATCTGGATCCAGCAGGTGGGCGATATCGTACCCCACGCCTCGACCAAGGCGACCTTGTACTATACCAAGTACGAACAGAACGACCGTGTCAAGAGCATTAGCTACCAGTACAACGGGGCGGGCTACCTGCTCATGAAACCCTCGGACCGTAAGACGCTTTGCACCAAGGAGGATTTCTATGAGGCCGATGGCCAAAGGTATTACCTCAAGGGTGCCGATGGCATTGTGCATCACCCCGATGGAAGCCTCTTGGTGGCAGGGCAGGGCCCGTATGTTCATAAGGTGAGGAAAGACGGTAAGGAAACCGGTAAGGGCTGTATGGAAAAGACAGCAGGCATTAAGCCCAATGCTCGTGGTATATGGCATTTGATGATGGACCCGACGGGCGACTGGCTGTGGGGTGCCGACATTCCCGGTGCATTGTACCGTTTTTCGACGAAGGATGATCCGAAAAAGAGTAACTTCGCGGATACGGGCTACGTGGTTCACCTGAGACATGATAACTCAGATCGCGACAAGACCAATAAGCTTTCGACCATTATTTGGGATGGTGAAGGCAGGGCGTTTTTCACGTATTCCGAAGCGGCTGGTGGTGGTTGCGAAAAGTATAACTACAACACCAGAAACTATGAGTCCTGTAATCAGGCCGAAAAGGATAAGGCTAGGTCAAAGGCTTATTTTGGCGTATTTACCGATACGTCGTGGGCAACCGTGAATAGCAGCAACATCGGTAGACTTGGCGGTTCCATTGGCGACCGCGTGATTGACACTCTAAAAATGAAAATCCTGATCGACTCCCTGGAAGGTGCGCATGGTGGTGCGTATGACCCGTATTCCAAGTCCATCTTTGTTTTCGGTGGCGCCCGCATTGTCCAGATTAAGCCCCGCATCAAGGGAGGCGAGGTGACGGCCGAGGAAGTCGCCTCGATAGACCTTCGTAAGTATTTCTTCTTGGAAACGGTCGAGAATATGCCTGAACCCAGAACCCCGCAGGTGGGCTGGCGCCTTGACCAGGGAACGACCGATGGGTACGGTCATATCTTTGTTGCGGCCAATACGGGACACATGGTGTTTGTGGACTTTGCGGCAAACCCGGACAAGTTGATTAACGATAACGTATTGGTTCATGTCCAGTATATCGACAAGTATCTAGATGACTTGGCTCCGCTTTCGGGCGTGGGCGTAATTCGCGAAGGCGGACATACGGGACACGATACCGAAATTTCGAGTGACTCTTACAGCTCGTCGATGGTCGAATATGTCGAGTCTTCGAGCAGTGCGAAGTCGAGCAGCAGCTTGACATCTAGTAGCAGTGGCAATGGAAAGAGCAGTTCCAGCGGCAATACTGAACTCGGCTCTAGCTCCAGTGGTAACGGCGATAATCCAGGCTCTAGCTCCAGTGGTAACGGCGATAATCCAGGTTCCAGCTCCAGTGGCAATGGCGACAATCCCGGTTCTAGCTCCAGTGGCAATGGCGACAATCCAGGTTCCAGCTCTAGCGGCGAGGGTGGCGACAATCCCGGTTCCAGCTCTAGCGGCGAGGGTGGCGACAATCCTGGCTCCAGCTCCAGTGGCGAGGGCGGTGACAATCCTGGCTCCAGCTCCAGTGGCGAGGGCGGTGACAATCCTGGTTCTAGCTCCAGCGGCGAAGGTGACGATTCCGGCTCCAGCTCGTCGAGGGGTAGCGGCAGCGGCGAGGATATCGAAGACAATTCCTCTTCGAGCAGGTACGGCGGTTCCGGTGAAGATATCGAGGATAAGTCCAGTTCTTCGAGGCGTTACTATGGTGCCGACGACTTTGACATAGACGACGGCTCCGGTTATGACGATTACCCGACGGTAGAAAGCTTTGAAAAGGGTGACTCCATTGTTGCAAAGACGGTGGTCCTGGAACCGACGGATCTTGATTCGAGCAACCCGAATGTGGTAGTTATCAACGGCAACAAGTACCTGTTGGTCAATGATCCGAGTGGAATCCCGATGGATTTGCGTTTCAACTCCGGACTGGATTCTGCAAAGGTGGGCGATGTTGTCGCGATCACCCTCAACAAGAAAAAGGTGAAGGAATATTTCGGTTCGCCGGATTCCCTGACGGTTGTTTCGAAAACGGCGGTGCAGCTGGTAGACCCGTCGACCGGTGAAAAGACGGATCAGCTTGTCATCAACCCCGATGGTAGCGTGACGATCTTTGTGACGTCTGACCGCGTGGTGGACGGCGGCTCTATCAAGGTCTACGGCGGAAACCAGATGGTGGTTATCGACAATATCAACTTCTACGACCCGATTCCCAATAGCCGCGTCGGCTACATCAAGGATACCGACGGTGACATGGAATTCGACTACGTGGAAATCCTCTTGACCGATACCTTGTCGAGCAACTACTATCTCGATGATGTTAAGCTGGTGGTGGGTGAAAAGACGCTCACCTGCGTGAACCCCAAGCTCAACACGGCCCGTGACCGAATCTTGGTCGATGTACGTGACCTTGTACTCCCCGGTGTGGGCGAGTTCCCGAAAGACGCCAAGGCGCTCATCTACTATAGCGACAAGACCGGCTCGGGAGCCTCTTACGTCCGCGAATCCTCGCTGATTGAAATGGGGAGCAACGTTATCAAGGATGCCTTTGCCATTCGTAACACGAAGGGCCTGGATTCCCTGTTCCTGCTGTTTAATATCGACCTGATGCCGGTGGATGTGACCTCTCCCGACATGTTGGTGATGCTCAAGCAAGAAGCCAAACGCTACGGTATCAACGATGTTTCCAAGGTCTATATGCCGGCAAAGGACATCGTGATTCTGGTGGGTAAGGATTTCAAGCTCAGGGGAAACGACAGGGATAGCGTTTCGCTTTATCCGAACGTCTCTTTCGAAAACCTCCAGTATATTACCTCCGACGAATACGACCGCGAAATCAGGGTCAAGGTGATGGATCGTCTGCCTTCGGCCAAGAACGTGGAATACTGGGATGACGACGGCGACGGTGTTCTGGATAGGATCGTGACGGTATTCGATCGAAAACTCACCAGTGCCGATATCGATGAAACCCTGTACATGTCTTATCCGTGGTACAGTTTCCGCGGTATGATGGTTCAGTTGCAGGCTCAACCTTCTAGCTTGACGATTGATCCGGCGGATTCGACCCGAGTCATCTGGAATGTGACTTACCCGACACGTTTGGCCACGGGAGTTACGAGCATCAGCGAAAAGTTGCCGCAGGCGACCGTTTACACGTATTATTCGATCTTTAACGAAACCTTCGTGAGCGAAGAGCCCGTTCCGCTGGTTGACCGTATGCCGCCGATTGTGACGAGTGCGACGCTCGATTACGGCAAGAAGGCCGACACGTTGCTGGTGACCTTCTCCGAACCGATTCTCACCAAGGATCTCAACGGGTCTGACTATTTCTCCTATATCCACGGAAAGGATACCATCGAGCTAAAACCGACCCGTATCGACTGGTCGAATGACGGTCTTACTGCAAAGCTGGTGTTCGACGGAAGCAAGGGAACGATCATGCCGGGAGATTCCCTGTTGATCCATCGCGGCGCGGTCGATGCCATCAAGGATAACTACGGCAATGTCGCCGGCGAAAATCCGCAGGCGGTCATTATTGGCGGCCTCCTGAACCATCTGGTGGAATCGACCAATATGGGTAGTTTCGATATCGATGACGGCACAAAGGACGAAGAAGGCTATACGCTCCAGACGGTAAGCTCGGTGAATTTGCGCTACGTCAAGAGTTCTACGACGAAGGAAGACCTGGAACGAGACGGTAAGCTCGGGCAACTGGTGCAGCTGGGCGAACGCTTTGTCCCGCAGCTCCTGGATGGCGCCCAGGTTTCTGCGGACGGTTCTTTCGACCCGTCGGTGCTCGATTCCCTGAAGCCCGAAGATGTGTACATCTCGTTTATCGTGAACTACTTCGATCACCTGGGACAGTACGTGAACGACACGACCATTACGGTGCCGTGTAATAGCCCGAAATTTGGCGAAAACTGCCTTGAAACCGACAAGAAGGTCTTTGTGAACTGGAACTTCAAGGATCACAAGGGTCGTTTTGTGGGAACGGGTATCTATAGCGTTCAGTTCAAGATGATTGTCCGCTACAAGAACAAGAAGATTGAAGAGGAAATCAAGGACAAGTGGGGCGTTCGTCGCAAGAAAATGAAGAAGTAGCTGAAAACGTCGCTTGATTCCTGGAATGTGATATGAAAAGCCCGGATTCGTTTAGAATCCGGGCTTTTTGTGTCGAAATTTATATGCTTGTCTTCGAATCTCTAGTAATGATGAACTAGAAATTCGCCGAAGTCGTTAGAAATTGTCCGGACGGTCGAACATGTGCGTCACGAACTCGGTCACGAGCGTCACGTAGGCATCGTCGCTGAAAAGCGGCTTTTGCAGCAGGTCGATGGTTTCTTGGGTGAGGGAGCCTGTCCTTGCAAGTTCCGCGCCGCCGGCCTTGTACTTGTTGCGGAGCATTTTCAGGCGGCGCGGGCCTCCGCGGTGGTCGAGGGCGCGCATCTGCGGGCAGGCGATGAGCGTGTAGCCCTCGTGCCCGAGAATAATGTCGAACTGCTTGCGGATCGGTTCGTAGACTACGTCGATGTCCATCCAGGCGCAGCTCGAAAGCAGGATGATTTTCTGCCCTTCTTTCTGGAACTGGAGCCCGTGCAGGTTCGAATTCAGCGCGTTCACGCCGTCTTTCAGCTTCTGGCCCATGTAGGGGTGCACCATTCCCACGATGCGGTCCATCAGGACCTTCATCTGTCCCGGCACACCGAACAGGTACAGGGGAAAGCTCCAGATGACAATGTCGGCGTTCGTGAGCTTTTCGCGCACCCAGGGCACGTCGTCATCCTTCATGAAGCAGCTGCCGTCTTCGCGTCCCCAGCAACTGAGGCAGCCGCGGCAGGGCTTAATGTTCAGACGGTCGATAAAAAGGTATTCGCTCTCGAAGTCTCCGTTTTCTTCAAGCCCTTCCACGAAGGCCTTGGTTGGAATCAGCGTTCCGCTGCGTTCGTTCTTGGGGCTTGCGACCATGATGAGGATTTTCTTTTTATCTGCCATGCGTACAAATTTAGAAAAATAATTTTTTTTCATTAATCGTTTTACTTGTGAAGAATAAAATGCGATATATGAATGTCCGGCGCGCAAACAAGGAGGTTCGCCATGTTCTCACTCCCCTCGATGTCCCAGGTAATCGCATGGTTCGGCTGGGGTGACGGTATTGGTGCCGTTGCGGTCATCAGCATTATTCTGACTTTGGTCGTAATCGTGGCACCTGTGATTGCGGGGCTTCTCTTGTATGGGCTGGAGCGCGCGCAAATAGAGACAATCGGGTCGGTGAACCGCGACTTTGCCTATTTCTTCGTGAATTTTTTGACATTCCCCGGTACGTTCGTGCATGAAATGTCGCACCTGTGCTTTGCCGTGATTACGGGGGCCGAGGTCGACGAAATCTGCATGTTCGAAGATGACGGAGGGCGCATAGGACACATCAGCTACTGTACGCGCGGCCCGTGGTTCATGGTGGCGGTGCAGCATACGCTTTCGGCGGTGGCGCCCACGGTGGTGGGCTTTACGCTCGGCTACTTCTTGCTCCAGTATATCTTTGAAGGGGGCCATTCCGTGTTGGAATACATTGGGCTCTGGTACTTGGTAATTTCGTTGATAGACCATTCGACCATGAGCGACTCCGACCTAGAACACTATTTTCAGGGCGTGTGGATCTTTATTCTGCCGCTGTTCCTGCTGTTCTTTTGTTTTGGGTATTTTGGTTAGGGGAGCGGGGAGGCTCAAATGAAAAAGTTTCTGACAAAAGCGTTCCTCAAGGAATGTGTCCTGACTCTTTTGGCATTTGTCGTAGGCGCTGTCATAGGTACCGTAGGCGCGTGTGCAATCAGGCTACTACTTGACAGTGTAGAAATCAAGTGGAAGCCTTCGTTGAGCTTTTACTATACGAATTGCCCTGCCAATCAGGTTGACAACTATTATTTCCAGAAGCTCGAGACTTTCGTGGATCCGCGCGACAGCAACGAATATACGGTGCTCAAATTCGCCGATTACAAGGGGTGCACCATGTCGGAACATGACTCCGGCTTTTTGGCGGGCGACACCGTGACCTTCCACCTGATGCTCGAAAATCTGCGCTACAAGACCAGGTGCAGCAAATGCCTAGATTCTACTTGCGAACGCGGGCGCTACTACCCGTTATACGAACGCGGCCGAGTTTGCCCTGCAGGCTGGAATATCGCAAGTGCTCATCAGAACGCGGCGCTGTTCTTTGCCGGGAATGCTCGAATCCAATACTGGCCGACATTTTCTCCGATCAAGGTGATTGACCCGGAGGACCCGAGCGGTCTTAAACGTCTGCGCTCCCGTTCGCATGACACCTGGGGTCTAGTCGATACCGTGGACCTGAACCTGTCCGGTTATTACAATGGCGAGAAAGGCGTCTTTGAATATGTGGATACCCTGAGTATCGTATGGACGAGTGATGCCATTGCCTCGGTGATTGTGCCGAATGACACGGCCTTGCGGCATTGGGAACTCCTGAAGTCTATCGTGGAAGAGGAAAGGCTGAAACCCGAGTACCTTTACCCCGTGCGCTGCATCCGCATAGATGACCCGAAACATATTATGGATAATCCTGAATCAGACTTGATTTTGTACTACAACAATATGCGGCAACTGCCGTATCTGTACAGGTGAGGAGGTTGAAATGTTTTTCCGCAAGAAACGCTGGCTTTGCAAGGAGGTGGAGGACATGCTGCTTGCGCTCCACCCTGTTTTCCACATAAGCGTAAAAGTGATGGTGAGCGGGAATCCCGTGTTTTTCTCGTTCCGCGATGAACATGGCAACATGATTGTGGACCCTTACGAACGGGGGGTCGTTGGTCTGGATGTGGACTACATGCGCCAAGGCTTTTCGGTAGAAACATTCTATGTCGGCAAGGATGGACTTGACCGTTGGCGCGTCCCCTATATTCGGGAACGCCTCGACCAGTATGTGTCTCGATTTCTAAAGACCAACTGGAATACGAGCCTGAAACAGCTAGATGCCATGCGCGAAGAATTGCGCTTGGCCATCTGCAATAGCATGAACCTGAATATACTTCGCAATAAATACGACAATTCGCCCTCGATCACGTTTGCATTCTCGGAGCTCTCGCCCGAAGAAAAACGATGCGTTTGCGATGTCATCTGCAACCTGGACAGCGACGCCGTGTATGTGCAGCTGAATTTTGTTCTCGACAACATGAACGCCGAACAGATATGCACCACGCTCGATCAACTCGCCCTGTACGATGCAGGGAAAGTGGCGGAATGTGGGGAAGAAGGGGAGGAGGAAGAGTATGAATCCTAACGATAACATCAACGAACGCTACAAAGCTTTTGAGAAAAAGCCGGGCTCCATGAAATGTGCCCTCGGCAATTTCAACAGGATAACCGAGAAAAGATACGCGGCGTTCCGTGAAATTATTGAGGATCACTCTGATATCGGTAAGGCGTCCATTGTGATTATGGCAAGGAACCAGGCCTCGCATATGCTGAAGCTTGCTAATGACGAGAGAATCCCCAAAGACCGTCGAATTCATGAAATCGCGGAAGTCATTGCCCCGATGTATGAAATGTTTTATGACCGCCTGACTTGAGAGACGATTGAGGGAATGGAAGGGGTATTTGAGGGGGGGGGATGAGGGGTGAAAGGGGGAGGAAATATATGTGCTGTTTTAGAAAAAGGTGAGTCGGCACGCCTTTTTTGTTATTTTTTGAAGCTTTGTGACATTTTGTGGCTATATTTAGTCTATAAATGATTGATTATTCATGCGAGGATTTTGGCAATGTCCGATAATATTGATTTGAAGTCTGATCTAGAGAAAATTTGCACCGAAATTACATCGGCAAATGCCGTAGATAAACAGAGGCCTTTTTCGAGTCTCTGGAAAAAATATGTCTTTGAAGTTGGGTATGATGAATTTGCTGAAAAAACTTTGATTGACGGGTATTTATGCAATAGCATTAATTACTGGAAAGATGTCTGGAAGAAGCAGAAACAGGGAGATATTTTTTTCGAGAAACTTCTGTCTGGTAAAAGAATACAAAGTAAAGAACATGGGACTTTGGTTGTTCTGCTGGGAACACTTTCTATTTGTATTAACGAAATTGATACGGCGGGTAAATTTATTAGTCAGGTTTTGCAACTATTGAGCAACGTTCTTCCTGAAAGGTCTGAATTAAATTTGGATGAATTTGAAGAACGATTTTTAAAAAGAGTCGAAGTACGGCCTGTTGATGAACTGAATTTAAAGGTCAAGGCTAAAAATAAAAAAGTGCTGGCTTTTTTCAAAGAAGTAAGGAAACGCTATTCAGATGAAAATTTGAAAGGAGATGCGGTGGTAAATCGAGCAAAGCTTGATTTCGTGATTTCGCTGATGTCTGGATCGAAGGAAAAAAAGAAAAAAGAATCCTTACAGGAAGAAAAAACTGTGGAAAAAAATAATCCTGATGCTAGTGCGAAAGATCAGGATCTAACTAAAGAACTTCAAGAAATTAAAAATAAATATAGTCTTTTAATCGATGCAAAAAAGCGGCTAGAAAGGGAATTGGCTGGTTGTCGTGATTTCTTTCAGCAAAGTAGAGCTGAATGGAAAAAAGAAAGAGAGGATTATGAAAAACAAAAAGTAGCTCTTCAGAATTCTCTAAATAATCGTAGGCTAGAGGTGGAAGAAAAGAAAGCTGAAATCCAGGCTTTAAGAATTCAAACAGAGCAAATGTCTGCGGAACTTGAACAAAAGGAAGCCGTCATTCAGGATAAGAATGAGAGTATCCGGATCCTTAAGGACTCACGGGATGATAGGTATGAAAAAAAAATGAAGTCTATTCAAGATAGGCTTGCTGTGTATTATAGCGCATTCCAAGATTGTCGTGATAAACAAATGAGTGATGTCTTGGGGCGTGTAATGCGTAACTATTTGGAAAATGTTTTTGAAATAATTATGGACAATAAAATGGATTTGAATCAACAATAAGGAGAAAAAATGTCTGAATACATAGGAATTGATTTTGGGACAACCCGAAGCACGATCGTCATTTACAAGGACTCCCAAGATACTAGGGGCATTAGAGACGGAATAACACAATTGGGAAATCCCATTCTTTCTATTGCCGCCGTAAATAAGACTAATGGCAAGTGCTATTATGGAATAGATGCCAAAAGTAAAATTAGTGAGGAATATGACTATATACCCTCCCTAAAAGATTTATTGTCCGACAAGTACAAGTATGACCGTAATTATGGCGGCGTTGCTGTTACTAGGGATTCGATTCTCAAAGGCTATTTTGAACACATAAAAACTATCGTTGAGCGACCTGGCGAGTTAGAAATAGTCATGGCGGTTCCCAATGATTTCCCGATGGTTCGCAGGTGTATCTTGCGTTCTGCGGCAGAGGCTGCTGGATTTAAAATAAAAACTTTTATAACTGAGCCAATTGCGGCATTCTTTGCGAGCTATTCGCATTTGACAGGTTATAACGAGTCTGCAATTTTAAGAAATTATGAAAATGTCGCGATTTTTGACTGGGGTGGTGGTACCCTGGATGTGACCGTGATGCAACGTTCAGGTAGAATTGTGAAAGAACTGGCTAAAAAACGCATGGATTGTGCCGGTAATGCAATTGATGAGCGTGTTGCTCGGTGTGTTCATCAATGGATTTCTGAGAAAACAGGGAAAAATAAATCGTTTGAAGATATGACCTTAAAGACTCAGAACCGAATGAAAATATTTGTAGAAGGAGCTAAAATTAAGCTCAACGGTCAACAGAATGTTGAATCAGTGATGGTCTCTCATGGTGATTACGATGATTATGGTGAAGTTGAGCAGGAAATCACAAAAGAATCATTCAATAAATGTATAGAATACATTATCGATGCCGCTATAGAAACATTAAGAAAAACTATTAATGAATCAAAATTGGGTATTGGTGGCATTGATAAGATTCTCCTAGTGGGGGGGAGTAGTAAACTCCTCCTTCTGCAGAAAAAAATGAAGGCTGAGTTTGGCGACAAACTGCTGATATCATCAGGCGATTCCGATTGGGGTGTTTCTATTGGCGCCGCCTTGCTTTCTTCTGCACCTGGCGATTTTATTGTGAATCAGGATGTTTCGCTTCGCCTAAACGATGGCGATGTTTACCCGCTTATAAAGAAGGAAGAACGAATTTCAAAATATCAAAAAAATCCTCAGCCTTTTTACTTTGGAAAAGTAGATGATTCCGCAAAGGCTGTTTTTACATTTACCGGATCAGAAGATATTGACAAAAGTCCGGAGAAGTATCTTGGAATTCAGACTGCGAATATATGGGATGAGTTGATTCAGCTTGAAGTTTCGATAGATGAAAATATGATTGTAAATATTGTTGCTTCATGTCAAGGCTTGCCCGATGGCGCTCGGTGTTGGTCTTATGCAAATTTGTCTTGCTGTTACGAACTTCCGAATGACTAAGGGAGGGTAATATGTCAAATGTTTGTCGTAGAAGCAATGTGTTCCCTCGAGAACAGAAAAGTATTTGGCGTGATCAGCTTTTTTTGAGCAAGATAAATGATGCCAGATTGTTGCAAAAAATTGAAGATGTCTTTAAAAAGGATAAATCAGGCGAAAATATAAAGGCTTTTTTTTCTGAAAGCCAAATTTCAATAATGCATTCTCCTGTAACATGTGCTTTTGCCCAGGGGATTACTACATATGGACTTGTAGGTAAAAATCGAAAATTGGTTTGTAGATGCCCTTATGCGGCAGATGAGGCAAATCGAGTACGATGTGGCGTTGATTGGGATGTTTGTCATGGACTTTATGAAGCTCCTGTAATGGTAGATTTGGGTCCTGAACCCACTGTTGATGTTGCTCAACCTGCTCCGGAGCCCGCCCCCATACCTCCCGCACCAGATTCTGATGAACATGGTGAGTCAGAACCGGATCAAAAGCCCAGTGTGGTTGAAAAACCGAAGGGAGACGACCTGCCCAAGGATATACCACCGGAAAAAACTCCCGAAGATTCAGTACAAAATGTTGTCTTGCCACAACCGAGAATCGCATATCCTGACGCTTTGTCCTTGTCTTGTAGCGGCTATGACGTCAAGGGCGAAAAGGTTAGAGACGGCGGTTACGAAATACGAATTTCGTCTGGTGGTGTTTTTATTGCCAATGTCAATTCTTTCGGCGTCGTTTTTGGGAAACATCCCAAGTTGGTAATTGAAGAATTACCTGACAAGGGCTCTTTGGTTTCTTTCGATAACTTTGAAAAAATGAGTATTTGCTTACAACAGGAACCTACCCCAGTCGTTGATATTGCTATAGGCTTTACCAAGATATCTGTTTGTGTGAAATAATATTGGAGAAAAAATGAAGTCCATCTTTACATCTGACGAACAAAAAGAGAAAGCTGAAATACTTAAAGCGGAATTCAACGAAAAGCTAAAGCAACTTGTTGGGTCCAATTACTGTGTTGAAATTCGGAAAATTGTTCCGCCACCTGTTAAAGATTCGGATGGTTTCGCAAAAATATACCCCCATTTTTGCGAAACCATTCCGTATAGCAAAGAATTACAAGAATGTATTGAAGGTACAATTGCAAAACTTTATGAATCAGGATTGTCCCCTTCCGAAGCAAAGAAACCTGGATTGCTGCTAGGAAAAATCCAGTCGGGAAAGACTCGTGCGTTTGTCGGATGTATGGCGCGTGCTTTTGACAATGGAGTGGATGCCTGTATTATATTGACAAAAGGAACAAACGCTCTTGTTGATCAGACCGTGAAACGTATGAAATACGATTTCAGAGAGTGTAAAAGGGATGCCCTTCCTAAAATTTTCCCGACGGTATCAATCTATGATATAATGAAAAAACGTGTCCCGTTAAGGAAGTCCCTGATCAATGGCGAAAAGAATGTTTATATTGCAAAGAAGCAAGATGAAAACATGCAGATTCTTTTGGATGTTTTCTTAAACTCCGAACTTAGAGAAAAGAATATCCTTATTATTGACGATGAAGCCGACTTTGTGTCAAGAGCTTTTATGAAGAAGAAAAGCGATGTCAAAGAAGGGGTTATCGCTTCACAGATTGACAAACTGATAGAAGGACTTCCGAATTGTCGTTATTTGCAGGTAACGGCAACGCCGTATTCATTATATCTGCAGCCGGATAATTACGTAGATGTTTCCAATGGTAGGGTCGTTCCGTTTCGCCCGAGATTTACTGCCCTTGTGCCGATACATGACAAATATGTTGGATCAAAGCAGTATTTTGTTGAATCCCAAGACGACCAATCAATGTATAGTAGCCTGTACCATGAGGTTGCACCTGACTGCATTGCTTGCCTAACTACTGATAAGAAAGTTCACGGACATTTCATTAAAAGAGGCATATTGGTCAAAAATGTAGAGAATTCTCCCAAAATAAAGGATTTGCGCTGGTCTGTTATGCATTACTTTGTTGCATCGGCCATACGTGAAATACAGGAAGAAAATCTTGGGCATGATTCTTATCATACAAGCTATGTCATGCATGTTGGTACAGATAAGCTGGACCATGCTTGGGAAGCTGATCTGATAGAAACGTTGCTGAATTCTTGGGCTGATTCCTTGGCAACACCCGGTGCTGACATAGCTGGATTTAATACATTGTTTGATGAAATATATGAGAACCTTGAAAAATCTATTTCTTTGGGACGTGCACATGCATCGACTGCTTCTGACGAAAAAATTTTAACCATTCCTGACAAAGATGTCGTGTATACAAGAGTCCTGGAGTTGATTCAAAACGAAGAATACAATGTCCAATTAGTCAATTCTGACCAGAATGTACAAAGTTTGCTAGATGATAATGGACAACTTGAATTAACTCATAAACTAAACTTGTTTATTGGAGCCTTTGTTCTTGATCGTGGCATTACCATTAACCATTTATTGGTTTTTTTTTATGGAAGAGAACCTCAAACCAAACAACAGGCTACTGTTTTGCAACATTGCCGAATGTACGGAAATCGTTCTCTGAATGACATGGCAGTCACCCGTTTGTATTCGCAAAGAACTCTGTACAATGTCCTAAAAAAAGTCAATGAAATGGACGATATGATGAGGGAACGCTTTGCGGCGACAATAAACGATCCCAAAGCTGATCCGAGTATTGAATTTGTTATTTGCGATAAGAGTAATGGAATTATTCCCTGTAATATGAATAGTGTTGCTCTTTCGAAGGGGGTTGTTTGGAAGGCTGGAAAATTTGTATTACCCTCTGGGCAACAGACGATCAATTCAGTGGCGAGGTTGAGAGAACTTGTTAGACAAATTGGACACTATTTTGCGGGGAAGACTGAGCGCGTGTGCTTTGAAATTGATGCGAAGGATGCTATAGCTATGGTAAATTTGGCTAAAGAACAGTTTGTTTATAGTTCAAAATATGAAAATAAGGATTGTGAGTGGGACGGCTTGGATATGATTACGTTAATTGACCGCCTTAAAGATTCCAATGGAAAGATTCTTGTTTATACAAGAACTGGTTGCAATACTAGTCGTGTGAGATCCGATGGCAATGGCTTTATTGATGCTCCGTTAGATGGTCAAAAGGAAAGCCCTTATTTGAAAGCGCAAGCAACAAATGTACCCGTTCTGGCGATGCAATTGAATGAAGGCAAAAAGGTGCAAGGTTGGTTGGGAGAGCCGTTCTATTGGCCGGTGCTGTGTTTGCCGCAATCCATGGACAGTATTATGTATTGCCCTCGTTAAAACTTAAAAAAGCGGACTTCAAAGTCCGTTTTTTATTTTTTTTCCAAATTAGAGTGCGTTGTTTGAGAAAATGTTATATATTTAATATGTAGCTTTGAATTTGCGGGCTAGGAAATGATTAACTCATAAAGGGTGTCTGGAAATCATAAATTATGAAAATCCTTGTACTTGAAAACGTTATTCGCTGTACGAATCTTTTTGGTGAGTATGGTAAGCATGCCGTATCTAAGGAAGTTTTGGCACAAATATTTGCGGAACTTCAAAATCTTGTGAACTTAGAACGAAATGGCGGCATCCAAAGCTTGAAAGATTACCTCAATATGAATAATGGTAAATCGATGAAGGGCGGCGGAGAACACGTTTGGAAATATCAGCTTAATGATGGGGATAGGATTCTTTATACTTGGGGGAAATACCTGTCATATTTACAAGATGAAGATAAAGATTCTCTTGTATTACTTGCTTATGCGGTTCATGATAAGCAAGGATTGGCTGGACAAAAGCTCCCGGCAGAGCAACATTATGAAGATGCTCGCGAAATATTGAAAAAACGTTCTGAATTTACAGAGGCTGACATCAAGTCTCAGGAAGATTATAATGCTTTCTGCGATATTGTATTTGATGTTCCGTATCAGGCTAATCATGTAATTTATGTTGTGAGTGACGAAAATCTTGCAACGCTTGATTTGAGAAACCTTGATTTTAAGTTGTCGAAGAAACAGAGCGAAATAATTGAAAATTATCAGAAAAAACAGCAGCCTACTTTGATTTTGGGCGGTGCGGGAACGGGTAAGACCGTTCTTGCTGTGCATTTATTGAATGATTTCGCCTCAGAAAAGAAATGCGCTTATTTTACACAGTCGAAGGAATTGCTGAATTCTGTAGAAAATAAATACAAGTCTATTTGTGCTCATCCGGAAGGTGCAGATCCAGAATTTTGGGACATCAACGAATTTTGTCGCTCAGTTTTAGATGAAGGAAAATGGAGCCGTAAGAATTTTGTTGAAACCTCGCAATTTTTAAATGACTTCGTTGCAAACGATAAAAATGTTCAGCACGTATTGGAAAAGTATAGCCTTACTCCGATTGACTTGTGGACTGAAATTCGAGGGGTCATAAAGGGTGGTACAAAGTCCGATTGGACTAGAACGAAATTACTGGATTCCACGAAATTAGCCCCTGAATACATAGAGCCTTTTAGAGTGCTGAATAGCAAAGGCTTGATTAAAAGGAACGATGCTGACAAAAGATTGTTTGAGCTAGATCCGAAGTGGAAATCTATTGATTATGAACAATATGATTTGCCTGATGAAGCTACAGAATTTTTAAACTATTTGATTGAATACTTCGCTAGTTTTGACACAAGCAAAACGGAAATGTCCTTTGATGACTACGAGACATTGAATGAAGAAGTCTCCATGGTTGAGCAGTATGCTCGTAAAGATATTTATTGCAAGTGCTACGAAAAATACAAACAATGGCTGAGAGTTCGTGGGTTTTATGATGATAATGATTTGGCTTTAAATGCTATTGCAAAGCTGCATGAGGATTTTACAGGCCCGCAAAACGAACCTGTGGAAAAGATGTTTGATTTTGTCGTGGTAGATGAAATTCAGGATTATACGGAGTTGCAGATTTATTTGATTAGTCGGCTTGTCGACAGTAGGCGCCTTATTTTGGCGGGCGATAGTAAGCAAATCGTTAATCCGACCGTGTTTAATGAGCGCAAGTTGTGCCGATTGTTCCATGATGAAAATCAAAGAATTGAATTGAAAACTGAATTCCTGACACAGAATTTTAGGTGTCAGAAAGAAGTTGTTGCTGTTGCTAATAGGATTGTGACCAAGCGTAGAGAAAAAATTGGTGCGCAAAAACATGATGTGGATGAAGATGGCTGTCGAGATGGCGAAAAGCCTTTGTGCTTGGCGTGGAATGAAAATAATGTAAAAAAAATGCTTGGGGAGTTGCTTAAATACCCCAGTGTCGCTTTGCTTGTTCCGAACGACAATGTTAGAAATCAGATAATAAATCTTTATGGTGAAGAAAAATATCGCAATGCTCAGAACTCGTTGATTTATACAATTGCAGAAATCAAGGGTATGGAGTATAGGTATGTTGTCTGCTGTAATGTCTTGAGTGCTTATGATTCCATGTGGAACGAAATTATGGGCCAAAGAACAGCGAAAAAGACAAGGTATCGTTATTATTTCAATTTGTTCTATGTCTCGGTAACAAGGGCTCAGGAATTTCTGTGTGTCATGGAACAGAATGAAAAGAGCCTGCTTTACTCGGATTTGAAATCGACTGAAGGTTTATTATGTTGCGAACAGTCCTTTGATGTCCGTAAACTATTCCTAGATCAGTTGAGGAATGAAGATACGGACTGGTATGCTGATGCTGAGGATAATGAAGATGCAGGGAACTATCTCCGTGCATTGGAAAGCTATCGGAAAGCGAATGCGGATAATGAGGATATATGGCGTTGTATGGCCAAGTTGGCGGAACAGGAAAGAGATTATGACAAGTGCGTAAAGTACTTGTTGATTTTGGATCCAGATGATAAGAAAGTTAATCAGATTGATAATCTTAAGAAGTATATGGAAGAAGTAGAAGAATCCTCTGAATTGAGAAAAATTGGGGAAGTCTATTTGCAACCGGGAATCTTCTACAAATCAGGATTGGACTTGAATGTTGCTCTGAAGAGTGTTTACGGAGATTCTGATTCTCAGGAATTTATGACGGCTCTAAATGAGTTTGTCAGAAAAATGAATTCGTATATGGGTTCATTGATTAACGTTTAACAAAAAGGAAAGCTGTTATGCCTAATATTGAAATTGAAAATTTGATTAAGTCCTTTTCTGAATCGGTAAAGCTGGTTCAGCAGGTCAAAGCGCAGATGGACGAAATCCAAGACCAGATTTCTCCAGAAATCAAGAATGTCCATTCAAAATCACAGCAATTGCTGAACGCAATTGGAGCGAATGCGGAAGAGGTATTCAAGAAGCTGGATGAACGCGAAGAACTGGTGGATGAAAAATGCAAGGCCGCTCTTGAAAAAATAGATCAAAAAATGAGTGAAATAGGAAAGGTGCAAGCACCATCTTCTGTAGTCACCAAACCGGCTGTTGTGACTCCGAAAACATCAGATAACAAGGTTGAAGGTTGCTCGTATAAACTGATTGATGGAAAAGTTGAAATACGATTTGAACGGATCCCCTCTGTTGCCGTTCGAAATCGTTTAAAAGAACATAAATTCGGTTGGTCTAAGGCAAAGGCCGCATGGATTGGTAATGCTGATAGACATCCCGAAAATGTGACCTTGGCGAAGGAATTGGCCGGGGAAATTTGATTTTCCCCCAGGGCCTAGACCTTCTGCACGCCAATCACAACTTCGTCTTCTTTTTTGGATTCTTCACGTTGGGCTCTGCGATTGTCTTTAGATTTTTGTAGCATTTCACGTAAGTAGCCTAATCTCTCGTACAATCCGTCAAGGTCTCTTCCTTCGCAGTTGGCTATAATCTTGAGGTCATAGCGCGGTATAGTGCGCCAATTATCCAAATCGTCTTGGATAATCTGTAGGAATTCGTAAATGTCGGATCCAGGAGATGCGACGCTCAGTGCTTCTACAATGACTTTCTTTGCCTTGGCGTAGGCGTCGTTTTTGGGCATGGTACTGGTGTTCCCTTGCTCAATGCTCTTGGGGTCAAGTTCAGAAAGTTCTTTATAGGCGTCCCAGAAATCCTGGTTGATTGGTAGAGCATCCTCGTTGACTTTGCATTTTAGGCGCATCGCCAAATCGATTGCGTGAATTAACTTGCGCTCGCCAGCTTCGTTCTGGAAAACACTCCAAAGGAGAGATCCCTTTTTCTTGAGAACATAAAAGCCGACGTCAGCATCTTCTTTTGCTGCCGAAGCACTCTTGATTCGGTTAGGGAGAGAATTCACCCTTTCGGCGATTTCTGGGTGGTCTTTTTGAATGTTTGCCCATTCAAGTTTAATTTGGGTGAGCGGGGACATTTCATCAGCGTCTTCAGGGTCGGCGTTCACCATTTCGTATAGGCGAGATGGCTTAGGATTGTCTTCGTCAGCGGCTAGTACCTGGGCGTCTTCTCCAAGAATCTTGTGAATCATGGCCATCTTGTTTGCAGCGATTTCCCTAGAATGAATAACATCACTACCTTGCTCTGTCGGGAAATAGTTGAAGATGTACAGTTTGTCAAATACTTTTTGACCGATACGATTAATTCGTCCAATTCGCTGGATAACTCTCGTCGGATTCCAGGGAATGTCGTAGTTAATGACGAGTCCTGCACGGCTAAGGTTCAATCCTTCGCTAAAACGGTCCGAAACTAGCAAAACATCAAAATTATTTTTTTGCTTTTCTCGCGATGCGTCAAAGTTGTCAAGAACTTCATCGCTTGCGGATTCTGGTGCTAAAACTCGTTCGGCGTAATCTGATTTGTCGAAGTATCTCTTGACGTGGTCTATGGTGTCGCGGTATTCCGAGAATATGATGACTTTACGACCGGTTACATTGTCCAAGTCCTTGTGTTTGCAATTGAGGACGCTCCTGACGATATTTATGAGCTGTAACGCCTTTGGGTCTTCCTTCAATAGGTTCAGGTAATCGATTTCCTTAAGGATGTTTTCGAATGTTCCGATATCCTTGTCGAGATCGGCAAAGAACTTTTTCTTGTCGAAACACTTGTTCGCGACATCGTAAATTTCATCTTTGTCGCGGCTAGTGCGGGCTTGTTCGGTACGGGCAATTTCTTCAAAGAAATTGTCAAATTCCGCAGGGGTAGCATCATTTTCGCAAAGAGTCGTGAAACGATCTAAGAATTTGCGGCTTTGAAAAACAATTCCCTTGGTGATGGCAATTTGTTTTACATGTCGATAATACTGGATGGCGTTGGCGACAGTTTTTGCGAATGCTCCGAAAGAACTTTCAAAACGGCGAACTAACAAACGCCGCATAAACTTGTACATGCCTTCCTGCTGTACGTTATCGCTTTGTTCGTCGTTGGAACTTGCTGTATTGTATGCGTATGGCCTGTAGGCGGCACCCGTAAATGTTGTGTCGCTTAAGTATTCATTAATGACACGGTCATAGAAGTTGTTTTGTTCTGGGGTGAGTTCAAAGAATTGCTCCTTGGGTGGAACGACCTTTGACATCTCCTTTACATCTTTTGCGTAATCCGGGTTCGCTTTGATATCGAGTCTGTTACGGCGGATCGTGACGGGAGCGATAATCTCGCGGACCTCGTTAGAAATTTTTTGAATGATGTATAATAGTCTTCTACGGATTTTTGCAACTTTATTGGGATCTTTAATATCAACAATGTCTAAAGGTTCATCGCCAAAAAGAATTTTCCATTTTCGCATGCATTCGTCAAAGTATTTTCCTTCTTTATCAAAAAGATGGGCGAGAAGGTAGCTTGCCGCTACGAATGCGACTGTAAGATCCTGGAATTTTTGTTGTAAATCTCCGCCTGCAATTAAGTCTGAATTCCTTAAGTCGGTAAACAACTGCAACAGAGCGGCAAAATCTGCAGGACTATTGTTAAACGGAGTTGCTGTTAGTAGGATAACATTTCGACCGTTGCAAATACGCCAGAGCTTGGAGTAACTGTCGGTTTCTTGGTTGCGAAAACGGTGAGCTTCGTCAATAATGATGGTTCCGTAATCGCGTTCTTTGACCTCGTCCCAGAATCCTTCAAAGTCGGATTCAATTCTTCCTAATGATTCTGTGTACCATCCGCGTTGTGAAAGTTTGAATTTGTTGAGATACATCTCCCAACCGGATTTAGAATCTCCTCTTAAGTTCGGAGGACAAATGACAAGGCCGTTCCCTGTAAGTAAATTGCCTAACAGGCTTGCAATAATGGACTTGCCAAGGCCAACCACATCGGCGATGATAACGCCATTCTGCTTATTTTCATTCCTGTTAAGAATGTTTAATGCGGCAAGTACGGCGTCGCTCTGGTATTTAAAATTATTAAATCCCGCATCCTTCAGTATGCGGTCAATGCGTTCTTCGAGATTCTTGTCGGTAATGTTTTCTTTTTCGGCAATGGTTTTGACCACTTTGGCGTAGGCCTCAAATGGTGTTACTAGAGCAATGACCGACTCGTTTACCAGAATCTTGATAATGCGTTCCTTGGTATCGTCGTCCGTCAAAGGAATGGCGTCATCCCACCACTTGTCAAAAAGGATGCTTGCACGGTCGTAATCAAAGCTGTTGATATCTACATTGACTTCATTTTGCTTTTCAAGGGCGCTCCAGGTGAGGTTTGCAGAACCGGTGAGCCAATCCACCTCGTCATTTTTCATGGTGAACAGGTACATTTTGGCGTGGTTGGGTTCGCGGGTCTTGCGGATTTCGAGGCGACCTTCGCGGAGCAAATCAACAAACAACTTGTTGCGTTCAAAAAATGTTTCGTCATCGACACCTTTGCTAGCAAATACATTGTGCAGTGAATCGAGGAATGCGTCCTTGTATTCCTGCGAGACCATGCCGCTATGGGTCTTTGCAATTTCGATAATTTTACCCATGTGCTCTTCGGCTTCCATCCCCACAAGCACCTTGAGCTTGATATCGGGATTCTCTTTTATCGCATCGTGAAGAGGGCCTATACCCGAAAAATAGAAGTAACCGACAAGCGCCCGCAATTCCTTGGATTTGGAAATGAGCGATTGCAATCTTTCTTTGAAG
The DNA here is from genome assembly GCF_947166265.1 of uncultured Fibrobacter sp. NCBI lineage: Bacteria > Pseudomonadati > Fibrobacterota > Fibrobacteria > Fibrobacterales > Fibrobacteraceae > Fibrobacter > uncultured Fibrobacter sp. Next base: position 36,753 of record NZ_CAMVDO010000021.1, read on the forward strand.
GAGGTTTTTTGGTCAGAGTCTTTTTGTGTGGTGAGCAAAAATTGTGGCATAATTTCCTCTAGTTTTTCTTTACGCTCCAGAAGCCGGTTTTGTTGCTGCCGACGCGAACAATAAAGCCTTTTTCCTTAAGCGTACTTATGGCGCGCTTAATGTTTTTTTTCACTATAGGCGTGCAAGTCCTACAAGTCTTCCCCTTGTAAGAAGTCGTCGTCGGCTACAGAGCCGTGAGTTTCATGCGGTTTGTCGTTGCGAGCATTTCTCCCATCATCATTCTGAGCCGAGGAGCCGGCCTTCACTATTGCAATTTCTTCTGGCTTTAAATCATAGAGTTCATAGACAAGGTTGTCGATTTCCTCTTCTAGTTTCGATGTATTTGCAGAAGGGTTTTTCTTTTTTTCGGCCAGGATGGAGTCGACAATTTCCGCAATCTTTTTTGTATTTTCGTTTTCGGCTAGAGCGATCGGAACTTCACCGAAATATTTCCAAATCAGCTGATAACCATTCTGAATTTGTGTACAATATTTAGAAATAAGCCACCAGCCCATCTTGGAGTTCAATAGACCCAACAAAGCTTTATTCTCTGTAGGCAGAATCCACATAGAATTGTTGCAATAAAGACCACTTTCATCATATATGAAGCACGGTTTTACCTGGAATGCTTGATACATTATTTTCGGTTTTGCAAATTGCGAAAAATAACCGATTTGATCTTGAGTTTCAAACCATTTGTTACCAGTTTTCTTTCTAGCCTTTATGGCCTCACCATTTATGATATACTTCTTTCCGGTTTGTTCCAACCTTTCTTTTCCAAAAGACAATAGCCAACTTTTTACGCTAGGATAATCGTCTATATTCAAATTTCGCGCAGGGAAAGAACCTATTAGATATGCTCCAATTTCTGCATTTTGATAAGGTTGAACATCACGTCCTCTAATTACCGAATGAATGATTTTTTTCGCACTATTATCTTTTGAAATAATACTATTCTTTGTAGCTTCATCAATCAAAAAAGCCTTAGTCAATCCTGTCAGTACGCCTCGATAAGCTTCGCCACCGACAAAGTTTTTTAAACGAGGAAACGATTTCTCTACGCGATCTCGTAATTTCTTTTCAGCACTTGAAGACAACACCCAGGATTCCGCTCCAAAATCGGCTGTATCAAAAACATCTGATCGTTCAGGAATTTTAGACATATCAGCATCTTTCATATAAGACGCCTTAAATTTCGCTAACGGTTTTGTATTTTGAAGTAGTGGAATACAAACATAAGTCGTCGCATTAGCAAAAATTTGGTAGTCGCCAAAATCAACAAAATTCAAGATTCTTTTTTTTGTCAAATACAATCGTAATTCTTTACCATAACCTGCTTGCATCCACTTATTCGGCATGATGTATGTTAAAACACCATCTTTACATAGCAGATCCATACCCTGTTCAACAAAAAGGCAATATATATCACCTGTTTTATTAAAAGTTTCAAACGCCTCATTTTTGTAGGTATCGCTTATCGCTCCCATCGTTTGCAGTTGAATATACGGCGGATTCCCGATAACAATATCAAAGCCCTCTTTCCCTTTCCGGCTGAACACATCCCTAAAATAGGTGTGCCACAAGAAGAACGTGTCGTTAGGTACTGGCATCGCATCGATTTCCTTGCTCTTTTGGGGCGCAATGTACTTGAGGTATTCCTTAACATTGTTATTGATAGAAAGTGTGAGCGACTCCTTTTTGGCGTGGCTATCCGTCTTGTAGAACGTGTTCAAGTCTTTTTGAATTTGTTCCATCGCCTGCTTTTCATCAAATACTAGCGACAATTGGCCCTTAGATTGAGCCCTTGTACGCGACCCCTTTTCACCGGCAAGACCACTTAAGTCAATCCCTTCATAGCTTTCTAGCAGGCTGTTCCCCTGCATAATCTTGAATTCCAAATTGGGGAGCACTTCGGGCGTTTCTTCATCGACAATCAGGCTAAGCCAAAAACGGAGTCGGGCAATATCCACGGCACCCTTTTCGATATCCACACCGTAAATATTCTGCTGGATAATGTCGCGCTTCAACGCGGCTATCATCTTCTTGTCATGCTGTCTTTCTGCAGGTTGCAGGCTCTGGCGGCATTTGCAAAGCAAGTTCAAAAGTCCCATGGGAAACGCGCCCGAACCAATAGCCGGGTCACAAATCTTCACTTCGGCAAGTTTTGCATCCAGTTGCGTTTTTTCGCTGTCCGTGAATGCGGAGGTGTCTAGCGTCAAGACAAAGTTTCGAATTCTGGATTCGGTCATTTCGGCAGGCTCAATGACCTTAGAACATTCTGTTTCGAGGTAGGCAATTAGGGACTCGTTCACCATGTAGTTCACGATTTCCTTGGGCGTATAGAACGCGCCCTTGTCCTTGTTGTCTTCGAGCAAGTTCTCAAAAATCTTGCCGAGCATTTCTGGGTCCACGCTCACTTCGGCATCGGTGGGGTCATTCTCGTCAATGGTGAAATTGAATCGATCGAAAAAGTCAAAAAGACCACACGCTCTGTCGTCAAAATAGGGATTACGCTTTTGGGTCCAATCCTTGATATTTGGGGCCTTGCGCTCGGTATCCGAAAATTTCAAATTGCAGAAAACTGCCGCGGGCAACTTGAAATCAAGCTTGTCATCAGCATCGCGGTCAAATAGACCACAATTCAAGAACGGGAATCTGTATTTTCTCAAGGTTGCATTCTTGATATGCCGTTCATTCTCCTTGGTATTGAATTCACCGAAGAAAATTTCTTCAAGAACACTGTCAATAAAGTTTTCTCGGTCTTCCGGAGAAACTTCAAGGAACAAACTCTGCATAAAGTCTCGATCGCCCGTATTCCAATTGTCGGAATCCGCAAGATTGCCGAGCCAGCCCTTCTTTTGCAAGAACTGGATGAAGACTAGACGGCCCATGAGTTTTTTCACGTAATTGCGTACCGCCCGTTCCGCATCATCACCATAGATCTCAACAAATTGGTCGTAGATTTCGTGGTTTACGCCACTCATGTCCTTACGTTCGTACTTATTCTTCTTGACTTCTATGTAGCGGGCACCGGTAATGTACTGCACGATGTCTTCATAGAACACCTTGTATTCGCGGAAGAATTCGTCGCTTAATTTTTCCACATCAAACGCGGACTTGAACTCATCGTAATTTGCGATAGTTTTGCAAAGGCGAGTGCGGAAAGTTTTGTTGTTCTTGCCCGCTTCGACAAAGAAACTTTGACGACGATAATTGTTCAGTTCCATCTTACCGGCAGAAATTTCTGCCGTCACCAACGAGAGTCTAAAGTTCCCCGGTTCATCGAAGAAGAAAAAGAGCCCTTGTGTGAAAGACCCCTGTATAGGGCCATTCCCCATGTAGGGGTTGACGAAATTGTCCTTCAAAACTTTTACGGCAATATCGAACTGTTTGCGCCTGGAACTGCGTTCCGTAAGTATGCCGTCCATCTGCTTTGCACAGCAAAGAATAGGCTTGGGGCGTCCGTCCTGAGTAAAAAGAGTTGTGGAGCCCAAAATGGTAACACCATCGGTTGCCTGTTGTTCTGTACCGCCGAATTTTCCGGTTCCTTTTGAATCTCCTCTAAAAAGGGTCTTCAAAAAATTGTCAATGCGGATTATATCGCAATTTTTGATAATGGCTTCGAACTCGGGGTATGCGGTCATAAAGGCTCCTTGTGGGTTTACTGTGTATATATATCTTTTTTTATATAAAAAAGTCAATTGAAAATTGAAAAAAAGGCAAATAATCAATTTTTTGATTGGATAGAAGAACTGATTGAGAAAATATATATTAAGATTGATAGAAATTGCCCGATGACAATGAAGTCACCGGGCTTTCTTTCACCAACAACGGATACTTAAGGAAATTCTTTTACTTGCAACCCTTTGTTGCCCAGGTTCGGTTGTTTTTGTCCTGGATTACAATCTTTTCTTTGGTGTAGTGGACAAACTTTGTGCCGTTCTTGGCGATATAGATTTTCGGTTGTGCCATAAGGGCCTCCTTTTTAAGTCTTCATTATATATATCGTAAGGATTTTGGCGAATGTAAAGTGAAAAAAGAAAAAATCGCCAGCCAGAGACTGGCGATTCGGTGGTTGATTGCGGGGCTATGCCGCCATCAGCAGGCGGAATTCTTCTTTGAGTCCGCATTCGGCCATGATTTGGATGAGGTTGTTCTTCACGTTTTTCATGTTGGCGCGTTCGCAGCCGATGCGTCTGGCTGCTTCGGCGTCGGAGTAATTGCCTTCGCGGCAGAGTTCGTACATGATGTTGAACCTGTTGAGTGCCTTGGGGTCGTTGGCGGCAAGGCATTTTTTGATGCGGGCGACAAAATCCTTTTTGTCGAATTCACAGTCCTGTTCGTTGCGTTCCCCGGTAAAGGGGTTTACGTCGCAATTGTCGATGCGGGAATACGATTCCTCGTCGGAATCGCTGTTGCTTGTGCAGCGGTCGAGTTCCTCGCGCTTGCTGCGCTTGGCGTTTTTGCGCTTTTCGTCGCGCATGCGCCATTCCCCGATTTTGGCGATGTAGGCGGCAAAGGGAACCTTTCGGCTTGGCTCGAAATCCGAGACTGCCTTGCAGAAAAGCATATAGGTGGTGCCCGCCTGGTAGGATTGGCGTTCGGCAGGGCTGCAACCTCTGAGGCTGAAGTCGGAGTCGAGCAGGAACGACTTCTTTGCCACGAGTGTGGTAAAGTCGTCCCCGAAAATGGCCCAAATGGTTTGAATAGCCCTTTCGTAGTCTTCTGCGCTCGGGGCGGTCTGGACGCGCGCGATGAGTTTGTTGATTTCGGCGGTGGTTGCCTGGATTTTTTTTGTGGTGGTTGCCTGGTTGTTGAGCGCCATAAGCTACTCCTTGGGTGTGTGCCCCTATCGGGGCGGGGTGGATTTTTTTAGACAAAAAAAGAGCCCCTTGATTTAAAATTCATTTAAATCAAAAGGCTCTTTTTAAAGTCTTTCTATGTCAAACGATCTACAAGAGATCTACTTTACTACAAATAATATATGGCTGCTAGGTGATGCTGTCAGCTAAGGTGGTGAAAAAATCTCATTCATTCTCATGTCTCTAAATATAGTTTAAACCGGATGTCAAAAGCTGACAGTTTGTCATTTTTTTTGGCGATGTTTTGTAAACTTTTCTTTTACTAATCCTCGTCTTCACCGTTTTCCCATTCCTCTTCGGCGTCGGATTTCGGGATTTCGATTTCGCTCAGGAGCTTGCCCTTGGTCTTCTTGATGAAGGCTTTGGTGGTGTCCCAGTCGGCGCGCATGATGTAAATCAGGTAGCGCAGCCCCTCGTAACATTCGATTCCCTTGTGATTTTCGAAGAAATCGGCGTAGCTTTCGCCTTCGTACAGGGTGTGCTTATTTACAATGTCGGAAATGACGTCTTCGTATTCGGCCGGGTTCACGAGCTTGTCGAAAACGGACTCCTTCGTCTTGTAAAATGCGGGCATGCCATCAACTTCTGAAAGGGTGTAGAAAACAGGCTTGCCTTTTGCGGTCTGGGGCATGAGTTCCACTTCGGCAACGATAATTGCCGGATCCGGGCCGCCGCTGTACACTTCTACGCGGGCGTTAATGATCTGGTATTTCGTGTTCTTGGTAACTGCGTGTCCCATAAGGGCCTCCCTAAAAAGTGTTCACTATATATATCGTAAGGAATTTCTCTAATGTAAAGTGAAAATGAAAAAAAAATTAGGACCGTGCAAAAAAAACGCAAAAAGGTGGAGAAATTCCTAATTTTTCTAAAACCAGCGTATATATATAAAGATAGGGTCCCTTCCTATTCGCCCGGCGTGGGCGGCACGCCGAATAACCCTGATTCCGCAGGCGACTGCTTGCGGAAAGGACGAACTTGTGCATGAACAAGAAAAAAAAGAAACGGATGGTTGTTTCCGGAACCGAATCAGCGACTGTAAATGTAAAACACCGCAAGCATGATCCATTCTTCCGCTATATTTACGCGATTCCCGCCAACACGCGCACTCTCCTTCGGCTTGCGCGGCGCAGGAACCCCGAACTCCGCAAGATGCTCGCCTCTGTAGACATGGATTCCCTGGAATTGATTCCGGGCAGTTTTAGCTCTGTCAAGGAATGGGGGCACTCTGATCTCGCGTTCAAGGCGCGCATCAAGGGCGGTCCCGAAATTTTCGTGGGCATCTTGTTGGAGCACAAGTCCTACCATGAAAGCGACGTACTTTCACAGATTTACCGTTACACCTTCGAGGTCATGCATAACAAGGGTGCAACCGATTTCGGCTGGCTCCCGACCAAGGCGATTATCATCTACAATGGATGTGTCGGCTGGAACCCGCTGGCGGAATTCCGCACCAAGTACAGGGGGCAGTTCAATGGTCGCGAATTGCCGTTCGAGTGCGTCCTCGTGAATCTCGCCGACATTCCCGACGGGGCCTGCCTTAGGGAGCCGAATGTCGAGGCTTCAATCGGGGCTTTGGTGATGAAGCATGCCTTCGATGCCGATGGACTGAAAGGAATCGTGGACAAGTTGGCAAAAATGCTTTCCCGGCTGGATAATGGCGCAAGGGCTACCCTTGCGGAGAAAATTGTAGTATATTTAGGAGAGTACCTAGATGAAGAAGTCGTTGAGGAATTGCGTATGCGTATGAGTATCGGACAGGCCCTGGGCATCAAGACGGCTGGCGACCGTCTCCGTGCCGCAGAACGCGCCGCAGTTCGCCGCGGTCGGAAACGCGGCTTGGAAGAAGGCCGAAAAGAAGGCCGAAAGGAAGGCATTGAACAGGGGGCCAAGCAGGAACGTGAGAAGAATGATGCACAAAACGCTGCTCGCGATGCTAAACGGGTCAGGTTTCTACGTTCGCAGAAGGTTCCGGAGTCCGTGATTTCTGCGATGCTTGCGCTCAAGTAAAGAGATTCCCGAGTTTCTCCGTGCAACCGTAACACGGCAAAATTTGGCCGCAAAAGGGGCGGCCACGGCTATGCTGCCAGGGCCATGCGGCAGTCTTCGACCAGGTTGTAGTCGTTCAGGTGCTGGAGAAGCTGCTTGCGGTAGTTGTTTGTGGAGGCACGGGTGCAGCCCATGCGGCGGGCGGCCTCGGCGTCGGTGGGGTTCAGGCCGTCGTAGCAGATGTCCATGAGGGTGTCGAAGTAGCGGAGGAGCGTCGGATTGCCCTTGAGGCTGCGCTTGATGGCATCGATGGCGTCCTTGAGGTAGACGTTGTTTTCCATGTCGTTGGGGGCGCTGCAGTTCTCTATGTAGTCGAGAGGCTCTTCGCGGTCGTCTCTTTTGGCGTTCTCGCGCTTGTTGGTCTGGAGCTGCCATTTGACCTTGTTGGCTGCGTGGGCCATGAAGGGTACGCCGAGGGTGGCGTCGAATTCCTGGGCTGTCTTCAGGAATACTTCGAAGGTCTCTCCCATGACGGCGGCGCGGCGGTCAGCGACGCTGTAGCCGTGGTAGCCAAAATCGGAGTCCATGTTGTAGGACTGCTTGGCGGCGATTCCTACGATTTTGTCGCCGTATTGCTCCCATATCTGCCCGATGGCGCTTGCGCGGGCTTCCTCGGTCGGGGCGGTCTGGGCGAGCGCGATGAGGTTGTTGATCGGGGTGGCGGTGGCCGGGGTGTTGTTGTGACGCATGGGCGTACTCCTTTGGGTGTTTGAAGGTGTCCGTCGGCTGGCGGACGGCGAGAAAAGACGACAAAAGCCCCTTGATAAGTTTTTTATCAAAAGACGGTGCTGTACCGTAAATGCAAAAAAATGTGGATTTATTTGGTCAAGCCGAGGGCGAGACCATTATATATATAATGCAGGGGAGCGCTCATCGGGGCGCAGGAGGACCAAACAGAGAAAATATCAAAAACTCTCATGTTTACAAATATAGCTAGAACCAGCTGTCAAAAGATGACACTCGGATTTTAGACCTTAAAAAGTTTTGTAAATTTTACTTAACAGCATACCCGCAAACCAATTCATAATCGTGCTTATATATCGTTTTCAATTTTCAAAATGTAAAACGAAATCGCATTTTTTTTCAAAAAAAAGCGATTTTCAGCCCTATTTATAATTTCTTGGGGCAGTCCCGCAGAGTTCGTGTCAGTCTGCAAGCTTTTTTTGTGTTGGTGATTGACTATCGAGTATTGCAAAACGATAAGAGAATGTACAAGAGAAAAGGAGAGCTCCGATGTCTAAACTGACAGATGATATTGATGAATCTTACCGGCAAATCAAGAATTGGCCCGGCTACATAGAAGGCTGGCTGAAGACCTTCAAGACGTTTTCTGAGGGAACTTATGGCGTGTTTCGTGAAATCGTACAGGAGCATCCTGATATCGGCAAGGCCGCCATTATTATTATGGCGCATAATCAAGCTGGAAATTTGCTTACCCGTGTTCGAGATTCCTCCTGTAGTGACGACGATGCCTTTAATGAAGTTGTCGGTGCACTGGCTCCTATGTACGAGATGTTTTATGACCGTCTGATTCATGAGACCATCGAAAATCTGGATGGGGAACTCGAAGATACATAGGGAGTTGACTAAGGATTTTTTTTCCTTGCAGGCTACGCCGCCATCAGTAGGCGGAATTCTTCTTTGAGTCCGCATTCGGTCATGATTTGAAGGAGGTTGCTTTTCACGTTTTTCATGTTGGCGCGTTCGCAGCCGATGCGTCTGGCGGCTTCGGCGTCGGAGTAATTGCCTTCGCGGCAGAGCTCGTACATGATGTTGAACCTGTTGAGTGCCTTGGGGTCGCGTGCGGCAAGGCGCTTTTTGAATCGGACTAGCAAATCCTTTTTGTCAAAATCGCAGTCCAGTTCGTTGCGTTCCCCGGTAAAGGGGTTTACGTCGCAATTGTCGATGCGGGAATACGATTCCTCGTCGGAATCGCTGTTGCTTGTGCAGCGGTCGAGTTCCTCGCGCTTGCTGCGCTTGGCGTTTTTGCGCTTTTCGTCGCGCATGCGCCATTCTCCGATTTTGGCGATGTAGGCGGCAAAGGGAACCTTTCGGCTCGGCTCGAAATCCGAAACCGCCTTACAGAAAAGCATATAGGCGGTGCCCGCCTGGTAGGACTGGCGTTCGGCAGGGCTGTAACCCCGGAGACTGAAGTCGGAGTCGATCAGGTAGGAATTCTTTGCCACGAGAGCGGTAAAGTTCTCCCCGAAAATGGTCCAAAGGGCCTGAATTTCCCTTTCGTAGGCTTCTGGGGTCGGGGCGGTCTGGGCGCGCGTGATGAGTTTGTTGATTTCGGTGGTTGCCTGGATTTTTTTGGTGGTGGTTGCTTGGTTGTTGAGCGCCATAAGCTACTCCTTGGGTGTGTGCCCCTGTCGGGGCGGGTTGGAAATTTTTGACAATAAAAAAGAGCCCTTTGATTTAAATCAAAAGGCTATTTATATGTCTAGCGATCTACAAGAGATCTACTTTGCTACAAATAATATATGTCTAAGGCATCAATGCCTTGTGACTTCCCTTAATATAGGGGGGGATTCCTTCTCCTATCCCTCTCCCTTCTTGGGTGATAACCCAAGTTGGACATTATGGGGGCTTTTTAGGGGATGCCAACAATGCAAAAAATGCCTGGTGTAAATAAAAAAGTGAAAAAAACGTGCCAGCGTGGCACGGCGAAATTATGACCGCGAAAAGCTCTGCAAAATTTCCGTTGCGGCTGCAGCCCCGCTACAGTCCGTTGATGAGGGTGTTCATCTCGCTGATTCTTGAGATGTAGGTGCTTTTAAGCATCGAAATCGCTTCGTCGAAGGGTTTGTCCCTGTCGGGAAATTCGCTCGACTTATTGCTTATGGGCCACTTGGCGTAGTTTCGCTCGTTTGATTCTTTCGTATATTCGACCAGGGAGTCGATGAAAAATGGGATTTGTTCGAAGTTCGTCTTGTATTGTGCCCACCGCTCCTGAATCGTTTTTTTGAAGACGTCATTTGACATCAGTGCGGCAAACCATATGCCGCTTGTAATTTTCCACCCTTTCACGTTTTTTGCCAAGAAGGTTCCCCAGTCGAAATCCCATACGGGTCCTGCTTTCAGGGGACCATGGTCCTTGTACATAAAGACGCTTTTGGGGTGCATGGGTTCGCAGTTTTCGGCAAGTTCGTTGACAATCAGGTAGTCGGCAAAAGACGGAAAATCAAGATAGTCTTCGATGGAAAGAGTATCGCAATCTCCATAGAGAATGCATTCAATGGTGTCGATATAGCTTGCGATGTGCGATACCTGTTCCTCGGTTGGTTGGCTTGGACTCTTGATGTTGATGGGGAGGTCGTTGACAGGGGACCTGAACTTGAATTCTTCGTCGTAGTACTTGTCGAATTCCAAAAGGTAGGCGTCATCGCTGATGTTGAGACGGTTCTTGTTTATCTGGACTTTTTCGCAGACAAAGTAGTTGCCCAGGAATTTGCCGTTTAAAAAGACTTCCGCGAATTTTCCGCTTGGAACCCAATCGAGTCTTGTTTTTTTGGCGATTTCGAAGGCGACCGCGTTACGGATAAGCGTTCGGTCAAAATAGTTTGCGAGCAGAATCCATTTTTTTGCCTCTTTCATTCCCATGAAATTCTGCTTTTGCTCGAATTTTATGGTGTACGGCTTCTTGGGCTTAAGCCACGTTGAATTTCCCCTGCCGCTGATCGTGAGTTCCATGATTTCGCTTTCGGGCGCTCGCTCGCCCCATACTTGCAGCTTGGCAGGAACCTCCGTTTCGCGGTCCTTGATTTCCTGGCGATCCTCCGTCTCGATGACGATTCTCGGGATGCCTACATAAGGAAATTCCGTGTCGTCAAGAGGAAGGTAGTTCTTGACGTCGTCGCAGGAATCATCGAAACAGTTTGCGCTGTTGCTGCAGGCGGTAAATCCGCATGTCACGAACACGGTGAACGTGCATACAAGGAAATGCTGGGCGAATCGCCTGATTGTTGTCTGAAACGCCGTCATGGGGAGTCCTGCGAATATGGGGTAAATGTAGATAAAATTTGCAGGGTATAAATAAAGACCCCGATGCTTTTGCATCGAGGTCTTTAAGCTTTATGCGCTTTCGCGTTAGCGAGGTTTACGCCTTCCTGTAGCTCTCCATCGCTTCCACGCTGAGGCTCTTCACGAAGTTGTAGTGCTTGGCGACTTCAGCTTCAGCAAGGTTCAGGTACACCTTCATGCTCTTTTCGAACAGTTCCGGTGCCTTGGTGGCGTCGCGGAGCATGAGCTGGCTCATCACGCAGTTGGCGGCGAGTTCATACAAGTGACGGCTGCAGAGGTCGGTGAACTCGTTGTTGTTCGCGGCCTTCACAACTTCGATGGCTTCGTTGAACTTCGCGTCCATGGCCTTCGCGCGGGCCTTGAGGCTCTCGTATTCGGCGGCCACTTCGCCCGCTTCCAGTTCCTCGAGCATCTGGCTGTAGGTTCCGGTGGTGATGTGCGGGAGGGCGGCAACCGTCTGCAACTGCGTCGTGCCTTCGTAAATGGAGGTGATGCGTGCATCGCGGTAGAGGCGCTGGCAGGCGTATTCGAGCATGTAGCCGGAACCGCCGTGAACCTGGATGCTGTCGTAGGCGTTCAGGTTGGCGTATTCGGAGTTCATGCAGTCGCACGACCGTTCGGCTTGCGCCTCACTCTCGCCTCCGCCCCAGCTTAACGCATGGGGCTTTGAGGCTCACGGGCAAGCGGAGTGCATGCAGAGGCGAGCTTCGTGTAAAGCTTGAGTTCGGCCTTTTCTTCGTCGGTGAGCTTGCGGTCACGTTCGATGTCTTCCAGTCCCTTGTAGATATCCACGTAGCGGGATGTCTGGTAAAGGAGGGCGCGGCCGGCATCAAGGCGGGCCTTGATGTTGGAAAGCATCTCGTAGATAGCCGGGAAGTTGATGATGGCCTGGCCGAACTGCTTACGGTGTTATGAGACCGTTTCGCTTGCGCTTCACTCTCGCCAACACGACTCGTTGATACGAGTCGCTTTTGGCTCACAGCGTAGGCGAGAGCTTCGTTGTAGGCCATCTGGCTGATGCCCACGGACTGTGCTGCAATGCCGAGGCGGGCGCCGTTCATGAGGGCCATCACGTACTTGATAAGACCGAACTTGCGGCGGCCACAGAGTTCAGCTCTTACACGACCGTTCGGCTTACGCCTCACTCTCGCCTACACGGCTCATTAAGATGAGCCGCTTTAGGCTCACAGCGTTCTTGTAGACAAGTTCGCAAGTCGGGCTTCCGTGAATACCGAGCTTGTTTTCGATGCGGCGCACGTTCACGCCACCGTCGCGCTTGTCGTAGATGAACATCGAAAGGCCGCGGCCGTCGTGGGTGCCTTCTTCGGAGCGGGCGAGCACCAGGTGAATGTCGGAGTCACCGTTCGTGATGAAGCGCTTCACGCCGTTCAGGTACCAGCACTTGTCTTCTTCGCTGTAGGTGGCCTTGAGCATCACGCGCTGCAGGTCGGAACCGGCATCGGGTTCGGTCAGGTCCATGGACATCGTCTCGCCGGCGCACACGCGCGGGATAAAGCGGGAACGCTGGTCCTCGTCGCCGAATTCATACAAGGTCTCGATGCAGTCCTGCAGGGACCAGATGTTCTCGAAACCGGCGTCTGCAGAGGCGATCATTTCGTTGATGGCCGTGTAGGCGGTAATCGGGAAGTTCAGGCCGCCGAAGCGGCGCGGCATGGTCACACCGTTGAGGCCAGCCTTGCGGGTGGCTTCCAGGTTCTCGTAGGTTTTGCTTGCGTAGCGCACGCGGCCGTCTTCGCAGTGGGGGCCTTCGGCGTCCACGTCTTCCGAGTTCGGGAAGATGGTGTTCGCGGTGATGTCGCCTGCGACTTCGAGCACGCGGTTGTAGCTGTCTATCGCGTCGGCGTAGTCTTCCGGCGCGTAGTCAAAGCTGTCCTTGTCGGCGTAGCCGTTTTCCTTGAGCTCCACGATGCGCTGCATCAAAGGAGAGCTTTCAAGGTTGAACTGGGGGCATCCTCGAAAAAATCCTTCTAAAAAATTCGGCTGCGACACTTCGTGCAAGTTCGTCACTCGACTTGGTAAAGACCTCCAGTATTCACCAAGTCTCGTTCCTTCTTGCACTCGGTCTCGCTCGAATTTTTCTGACGAAGTATTTTTCCTCGGCTGCCGGAATCTCTGGATGGCCTGTGTAAAAATTCGCCGTTGTATAAAGGGGGAGGTGTCCCCCTCGCTTTAGCCCCGGCCCCCGCCCCTATAATCGCTCCCTTCGGGAACCCAAACAAAACCCGCCCCGGCCGGGTCTTACGCTACCCCCACTGCGGGTGCTCAGACGCCGCACCCGCAACGCCCGGGCTTAATACACAGTGCACCCTGTCTTGCGACAGAGTGCTCTATGAATATCATTCTCTTTTACTTAAATTACCCTACAAATGTGTAAAAATTGCAAATTGTAGGGTAAATTGTGGAAACTACGCTTCAAGTATCTTGACGATGTTCGGATATTTTGACTTTGCTTCTGAAAGGATTTTATTTCTCCATTTCTGCGGAAATTCCAAATAAATCTCCTTGGTGCGCAGGGTTAAATCGTTTCTGTCGATAATCAAGTCGCTCAGGGAACGGATTGTTGCCGCATCTTTTTCTTTCTTGGCATCATCGTTCCTTAACGGTTGGACAAGAATTTTGTGTAGGACGAATGCCGAAATTTCCGGAACGTTCAAAGAAATCTCATTGAAAGAAACTTGTTGCGAATACTTGCTTGCAATGTCCATATAGGCAAGCATTTGTGCGGAAAGAGTCAGATGTGGGACCTTTACCACGCTATCGCCATTTCTCATCTTGGTTACAAGGAATTCAATCTCCAAATCTTCGCGTTCGTATTTCGTCAATCCCGATGCAAGGTCGTTCAGCGGCTCGAAACCCAGTTTTTCCAGGACATCGGGTATGTTGATTTTCGGGATATTCACATTGGGCTCACGAACCAGAAAATCCAAATCGGTCGTGCGGAGCGCTGGGATTTCGGGAGCGTTGTCATAGACGTGTTTGTAAACGAGCAAACACCAGCTTCCAACAAGAATCAGCCTTCTCAATGCGCCCGCATCTTGAAGTTGGGTCAGAATTTCTATAAAGTTATTTTCGGGCGAGTTTTCCAAGACTCCTCCTTATTTCGGCAATGTCCTCTTTTACGCTTTTGAACTTGGATTTGATATCCCTTCTCTTGGCGTCTTGCTCCTCGAATGACTTGGCTTCGGGACTGTTGCCTTGGCATAGATATTCCGTTACTACCTGGTCGCCTTTTCTTGAAACAAGATAGAAGTAAATCTTCTGTCCGATTTTCTTTTTTCGCAGAGACCCTTTGGGGAAGGCTTCGAGCATGGCGGAATACTTCGCCTGAAGCCTTTCCAGCCGATCGAGTTCTTCTTTCAATAT
>NZ_CAMVDO010000022.1 GCF_947166265.1 uncultured Fibrobacter sp.
CTCTCGAAAGATGTGGCCAAGTGGCTCGAGAAAAACGGCGTGAAGACGAAATAATGTATATTCCTTGATATGCCTATTTCCGCCAAAATCCGTATGCCGCTTGATATCGCGATGACGGTCGCGACGCTCGTGCTGATGGGCGGCAATTACTTCTTTGAATCGACTGCCGTTCACGAGATTCTGGGCGTGGTGCTGCTTGTTCTGTGGGCGGTGCACATCACGCTGAACCGGCGATTTTTCCTTTCGCTGTTCAAGGGCCGCTACAACGTATTCCGCATTTTGCAGGCGGTCGTGAATTGCGGAATCCTTTTGTGCGCGATTTTCTTGATGGTGAGCGGAATCATGCTTTCGAACCATGTGTTCGCTTGTCTCGGGATTGAATCGGGCGCAAACTTCGCCCGCACGGCGCACCTGCTTGCAAGCCACTGGTATTACGTGTTCATGTCGCTCCACATCGGGCTGCATGTGAGCCTGATTGCAAACCGCTTGGGACTTGCGGGCGCATTCAAGTCAAAGGCGGCGCTTATCGCAACCCGCGTGGTTGCTGCTCTCGTGGCGGGCTACGGAATTTACGCCTTCGTTATTCGCGGGCTTTGGAAATACATGTTCCTGCAGCAGCCGTTTTTCTTCTTTGACGCGGAACGCGGCTACGCCCTCTTTTTCGCGGACTATATCGCCATCATTGTGCTGTTTGCCGTCGCGGTGCATTATGTGGCGAAACTCATGAAGGCGTAGATTTGTACATTATTAGTACAATGAAGCGTATTAAACAAAATATTCTGTCGATGATTGCAGTCGCGTTGTTCGCGATTCTTTCTGCTATTGTCGAGGGTTCTTTTGTTTACGATTACGGCGCTGAACTTGGTCAGGTTGCAGAAAGTGAGAAAGTTTTCACTGCTCACGATTTTGCTGATAATCCGTTATACCTGTCTCGAGAATCAACAGCTGATGCTATACTGCTTACGCGCAGGTCGGGCCAGCAGGTGTCCTTGCGTGCATCGCGCGGCAACGGCCTTCAAGGCTATGGCGGACGCAGTTCGGCAACGTCCAAACAGGCTACACCGTTTGCGACTAAAATCGCGCGGTCAACTATTTGCATCCATTGCGGCTTCCCTTTACCGCTAGTTTATCAAAAACCTAAAGAATATTACGTTTACACGCTAGAGCGAATGCTCTGTTAGCAAGTTCTTTCTCCAAGCCTTAAACACTAGTAAATGGCCGCGGCCCTTACCGGGTGCGCGACATCATTCATTTTAAAAAAGAGAAAGAACATGGAAAACATTTCCAAGATGGAGATGGCTAACGCCCTCTTCAATAAGCCCTATATCAAGACCGAAAAGAAGTTTTTCGGTTTCAAAACCAATGTCACCTACACTAAGACGAATTCACCCGTTGTGGGAATATGCCTAGAGTTTAGCCCCACGGAAGGGCAAAAAGTTCAGGCGATTGTCGAAGCGTCTTTGGAATCTCTGGATGCAATAATTCAAAGAGAAGGGCGCCCCAAAACAAGCGACAACGGAAACTTCCGCCTGAACCTTTGCTACTCGCAGGATCACGAATTTGTGGCACTGCACTTGCAGCAGTTTTCGGGATTTGAATACCATACACTAGGTGAAATCCGATTTGCCGAAGGTGACGGTGCGCGTAAACTTCTCGCCGTTTTCGTGAAATAGACTGATGCATCGTCAAAAAGGCTCCCTCGGAAAAACGAGGGGGCTTTTAATTCAATTTTTCATTACTTCGTGGCTAAAGTCTCGTTCAGGCTGCCGCTGCGGAAGCCCTGCAGGTCTAGCGAGATGTAGGTAAATCCGATTTTCTTGAAGGCTGCGAGAATCTGGTCGCGCTTTTCTAGAACCTTGTCGAAATCTTCCGGCAACACCTCGATGCGTGCGAGGTTGCCATGCAGGCGCACGCGGAACTGCTTGAAGCCCAGTTCAAAAAGCAGTTGCTCCGCATTTGATACCATGGAAAGCTTTTCCCGGGAAATGGGTTCTCCGTAAGGGATGCGGCTTGCGAGGCAGGCGAAGGAAGGCTTGTCCCACGTAGGTAAATCCAGTTGGTGCGAAAGTTCGCGGATGTCCGCTTTTGTGAGTCCGCATTCCAGGAGGGGGCTCCTGATGCCTAGTTCCTGGAGGGCGCGCATTCCCGGGCGGTAGTCGTGAATGTCATCGGCATTGCTGCCTTCGCAGACGGTTGAAAATCCTGCGGCCTTTGCGCGTTCTGCAATTTTAGAAAACAGGTTGCGCTTGCAGAAGTAGCAACGTTCCCTGGAGTTTTCGGCAAAGCCTTCTACCTGCATTTCGTCAACTTCTATCAGCTGCTGCGGGATTCCGTGCAACTTGCAGAACTCTCGGGAAAATGCGATTTCGCGCTCGGGGACCATTCCCGCCTGGACGGTGTAGGCGACCATGTTGTCGCCCAGCGTGTCGTGGGCGACTTTTGCTAGGAATGTGGAATCTACGCCGGCAGAAAATGCGATGGCGACGCGGTTCATTTCGCGCAAGAGGTTTTTCAGTTTTTCAAACTTTTGACTCAAGCTTTCCATATAAAGGAAAATACAAAATTGCGGTTTGACAATTCACTTTTAGTGCAGTTTCTTCTCGACAGCTTTCTGGATTTCGCGAATGGGAACGCCAGCCTTGTCGGCACATGCTTTCAGGTCGTCAAATTCGGGCTTGATTTTTTCGATGTCGCCTAGGACGGACTTCTTGACGCGAACCTTGCCGAATTCTGTTTCGACTTCGAAGATGCTGCGGGCCATGCAGGTGCGTTCTACGGGGAAACGGCGCACGCCGACGGTCGATGTATGTAAGAAAATCGCTTTCTCTACGGCAGCCAGGTGCTCGCTGTCGGCGAGGGCGCACAGGAGAGTGCCCATGCGGTTTTTCTTCATGTAGCAGGGGATAAAATGGACGTCGCGGGCTCCCGCTTCGAAGAGTTTGTCCATGGCGTAGCCCAGTTCTTCGGGAGTGGAATCGTCGATGTTCGCTTCAATCTGGAAAACGTTGCAATCAAGAGCCGCGGAGCCTGTGGCACTGGATGTTGCGTCGCCGCCTTTGTCGTTTGCGCAGTCCTCAATGATTTGTGCCCGCAAGAAATTTGCTCGCCCGAAATCGCGCTTGCCGAGACCTATGCCCGATTTTAAAATCTTGTAACTTGCGGGGAGGCGTTCGCTTGTCCGGAGGGCCGCCACGATGCCCGCTCCCGTTGGGGTGACCATTTCACCTTTCGTTTCGGTGATGTGAAGCGCGATGCCCGCTGCTTCTGCAATGTGCGCTACCGCCGGAACGGGAATCGGCAACTGGCCATGTTGCGTTTCTACAAAGCCAGAACCTTCGTTGAGCCCTGTAACGATGCAGTTCTCTATACCAAGGTCATCTGCAAGGACGGCGACCGCCAAGATATCGACGATGGAATCGACGGCACCCACTTCGTGGAAATGGACTTCTTCTACGGGCACGCCGTGAGCCTTCGCCTCGGCTTCGGCGATGATGCGGAAAATCTTTTTTGCGGTTTCAAGGGCGCGGGGCGTGACTGCCCCTGCATTTGCTGCGCGGTCCAGAATCTCGTAAACCTCGGACAAGTGCCGATGTTCGTGATGATGGTGCCCGTGCTCATGGTGATGATGATGCTCTACATACCCTTCTTCGTGAGAATGCACGTGGTCAGCATCGTGACCGTGAACATGCACCGCAAAAGAAAGCCCCGCAATGCTGTAACTCTTTGAATTATCCACATGGACGTGGACGCCTTCTAGATTGAGCCCAGCAATCGCCGCATCCATTTTTTCGCGTGATGCGCCAAGTCCAAGAAGTGCGGCAACCGTCATATCGCCGCTGATACCGCAAGATCCATCAAGATAGAGATATTTCATCATTTTACCTTCAACATTCTAAATGCGGCGATGGCCGCCCCGAAACCGTTATCGATATTTACCACCGTCACGCCCTCGGCGCAGGTGTTGAGCATGGTGAGCAGTGCGCTGATTCCACCGAAGGATGCCCCGTACCCGACTGATGTGGGCACGGCAATCACGGGCGCTTTCACGAGTCCGGCAATCACGCCGGGGAGCGCGCCTTCCATTCCGGCAACCGCGATAACCACCGAAGCCTTGCGGATGTCCTCCACCTTCGAAAGCAGGCGGTGCAGCCCCGCAATCCCCACGTCGTACTGGCGCACGACCTTCACGCCGTTAAATTCCAGCGTCTTGGCGGCTTCTTCGGCAATAGGCAGGTCCGCCGTTCCTGCGCAACATACGGCCACAGGCCCGAGTTTTGCAACCGTTTGTGCCGCCTTGCCGCCGGAACGCCCGCGCTTCTGCTTGGCAGGCGTTTCATCTGCTAGCGAAATCGTCCGGGAAAGTTCGTCGTAGCAGATTTTCTCGCCTGCATTTGCGATGAATTCCGCCTGTTCCTTGCTGCATTTGGTCCCTAATACGCGGCAGCCCTTGTCCCGGAACTTTCTAAGAATTTTCAGGAGCTGTTTCGAAGTCTTGCCTGCGCAATAAACGGCCTCGCTAGTGCCTGTGCGCGATTCGCGACTCACGTCCAGCTTGGCAAAACCGATGTCTTCAAAGGAATCTTTTGAAACAAACTTTTTCATACTTCTAATATATCGCTTAGAGTTGACTCTAAGGCAAATGAATTTTTCTAAAAATCAATAAGGTTTCCAGTTGTCTGCGTCTTTTTCTGCGCCGACTTGGAACTTGGAAGAAGGTGCCGCAAAATCGATGTCGTCGGCCGCGGGAGTTTCGGCTTTCGTCGCTGTGGTCTGCGCAGTCTCCGATTCTGTCGCGGGTGCAGTCGAGTCTCGCGGTGCGATGTTCGGGGCGTTTTCAGGGTGGACTTCTTTCAAGGCTCGCCCCTTGTAACGCCTGGCTGCCAGGAGACCCGCTTCGAAGAGCAGGTACGTCGGGACTCCGAGTAACAGTTGGCTAACAACATCGGGGGGAGTGAGGAGGGCCGCCAGTACAAGGATTGCCACCACCACGTAGGGGCGCTTGCTGCAGACGGTCTCGTAATTCACGATGCCCGCACGGATTAACGCGTAGGTCACCAGCGGGAACTGGAACATGCATCCGAACGCAAGGGAAAGCCAGAGCGCGAGTGTTACCAGGTTAGAAACGCCAAATACGGGCTGCAGGGTCGTGCTTGCAAAGCTCATGCCGAACTGCACAATCAGCGGGAAGCAGACGACAAGGCAGAACGCAACGCCCGCGATGAACAGGAGCGATGTCAGGCAAACGATGGAGCGGATAAAGCGTTTTTCATTGTCGTATAGGGCGGGGAGCACGAACTGCCACATGTTCCAGGCGATGTAGGGCGAAAACAGCACGCAGTCCAGCAGTGCAGAAATCTTGAGCTGCAGCAGGAACACTTCCATCGGGGAAAAGTAATGGAGCGTGACGCCGCCCTGCAGGGCGATTTGCTTACAGAACCAGTCCAGAACGTAGGGCGAAACAAGGAACAGGGGCACGATGCCGATGGCAAGGGCGACAATAGAACGCAAAAGCGCCCGTCGGAGCGCTTCCAAATGCGAAATCAGCGTAGCCTCTTGATCCTGCTTGGTAGTCATAGTGATTAGTGGTTGGTGGTTAGTGATTAGGATTTATAATCGCGGCGAAGCCGCCCTGCATACTAACCACTGTTTACTGCTTACTTTTCTCGGCGGCTTTTTCTACCGTCTTCTGCAGGTCTTCGGCTTCTTCCTTCAGGGCGTCTTTCGCCTTCTTGTACTCGTTCTGGGCGCGTCCCAGGGAACGTGCGAGTTCAGGAATGCGCTTTGCCCCGAACAAAAGGAGCACCACGACCACAATCAGGATTATTTCTGGAATTCCAAGGGACATATTTTACCTGCCTTTTCCTAGAAATATAACACAATCCGCGACGGTGACGAGAATTTATCTACGGTGCCGTCGCGAACTAGGCTACAGTTCGATAATCCTGTATTTGCGGTTACCCATCTTCAGTTTTTCCATGGCGGGGAGCTGGTGCAGGCCTTCGCGGGTCTCGATGCGTTCCTTGAGGTCGTGAAGTTCCTTGGGAGGGAGCTTGTAGACCATGTCAACGCTGGCCTGGTCCACCGCCACGATGTCTGTGGAGGCGAGAATACCGATATCGCGGCACTTGGGTTCCGCTGCAGAAAGCCCCGCGCAGTCGCAGTCCACGGACATGCGGCGTAGCACATTGATAAAGCAGATGTGACCCTTGAAAAAGTCGCAGGTGGCCTTTGCGGAATCGGCCATGGTTTCCATGAACAGGGCTCCGCTGGTTTTCCAGCCTGCCGTGCCGCCCGGTTCCATCTTGGTGGGGCCGCCCTTCACGTATTCGTGAATCATCTTCTTGCCCAGGCGTCCGCCCGCGCAACCGATGGCGATGTTCTTCATGGAGCCGCCGAAACCGCCCATGGCGTGGCCCTTGAAATGCGTCAGCACAATCATGGAATCGTAATTCTTGATGTGTGCGCCCATGGACATTTCCTTGAAAATGAGGCCGTCTTTTACGGGGAGCATCACTTCGCCGTCTTCGTCCATGATGTCCACATCGCAGAAGGTCCAGCCGTTCACCTTGAGGGTTTCGCGGTGCTGTTCGGTAGTATATCGGTCGCCTTCGTACCAGGTGTTGGTCTCCACAATCTTGGAGTTGGGAACCTGTGCCTGGAATTCCTTGACCCATTCGCGGGGCAGAATATTGGGGCCGTTCTTTTCGCCGGTGTGGAGCTTGATGGCCACGCGTCCGGTGATGCCCTCGTTGATTTTCTTGTACAACTTGATGAGGCCTGCGGCACTCAGGTCCTTGGTAAAATAGACGTTGGAAACGTCCTTTCCGGGTTCCTTCTGTTCCATGGATTTCCCTTTCGCGAAAGCGGGTGTGAATACGGCAGAAGCCAGAGCTGCTGCGCCTGCGGTTTTTAGAAAGTCTCTTCTATCCATAAGTTTAGTGGTTAGTGGTTGGTGGTTAGTGATTAGGCCGTGGTTCGGACCGAAGGTCAGTGATTTGAGTGAGCCTCGGCCTTGGCGAGGGATTGGGCCTTGTACTTGCGTGCGATAATCATCACTGCCCATACGGACGTGATAAATGCCGACATGGCAACACCCACCGTGGACATTTCCCGCACCATCTCGGAAACACCTTCGGGGCTTGTGGCTGCGGTAAAGAATGGATAGCTCCACATGAGTTCTCCGTTCATGACATGGTCGATAATCAGGACGCCTGTTACGAGCCAGAGCATACGGGCGAGCAGGCGCAGGCTTTTATAGAAGGGCTGCGGAGCGCCAGAAACCTCGTCTTCAAGGTTCCTGGATTCACTTTTAGACTTGTCGGTCTGCTGCAACACGAGGGTTGCGATGGTGGTGACGACCGCTTCGGCCATGGGCACGACAAAACAGCACATAAAATCTCCTTTTGAAAATGTTCTATAAGAAATATAACACCTAGAGTTTACTCTAGGTGATGAGTTTTTGTGAAAAAAGTTGAAAAATATTATTTAGAGTTAACTCTAACTCTATCGTTTGGGCGAAAATATTTATATTTTGTAAACATGACTTACTCTATAGGCGATGTCGTCAAGAAGACAGGGCTTTCGGCCTATACCCTGCGCTACTATGAAAAAGAGGGCCTGCTTCCCTTTGTCAAGAAGAACGCCTCGGGCGTGCGGGCCTACAGCGACGAAGATCTTCGCTGGCTTACCATGATTGAATGCCTCAAGGATTCGGGATTACAAATCAAGGAAATCCGCCAGTACATCGAGTGGTTCAACGAGGGCGATTCTACGCTTTCTCAAAGGCTGTCCCTTTTTGAAAACCGCCGCAAGATTCTTGAAAAGGAAATGGCCCGCCTTACGGTGGTCATGAACAAGATTCGCTACAAGGTACTCCTGTATCGGGAAGCCGTTCGGGTGGGCAACCTGGATGTCGCCACCAACGAAAGGCGGTTCCAACATCTGAAGAAAAGGTTGTTCGAGTCCCCGGACGATTTTGACAAGGTAACAGGCTAGACGTGAAAAAATTAATGAAGAAAAAGAAAAATATGATTATCGCACTTTCGACCCTTTTTATTCTGGGAACCGTTGGCGTGCTATTCCTGAACCAGGCAAAATTTGGGCGTATTCCTCAAGGCGATCGTCTTGAACGCATCAAGCAGTCACCGCATTACGATGGTCAAAAGTTCGTGAATGACGAAAAGACCGTCATGATGACAGGCGATAAGAACTTGTTTGAAACGACGCTTGAATTCTTGTTCGGCAAAAGATCGCAAACCGTTCCCGATACAGCGCTAACAGTCGTCAAGACGGATTTGAAAATGCTCCCTGCCGATAAGGATTGGATTGTCTGGTTCGGACACTCTTCGTATTTGATGAACTTATCTGGGAAGAAGATTCTTGTGGATCCCGTATTTTATCAGGGTTCGCCAGTAAGCTTTGTGAACAAGATGTTCAAGGGAACCGACGTTTACAAGCCTGTTGACATGCCGGATATCGATTGCCTGGTTATTTCGCACGATCATTGGGATCATCTGGATTATCAGGCCGTGAAGGAACTCGAACCGCGCGTAAAGCGTGTGGTGACGGGGCTTGGTGTGGGTGAACATTTTGAATACTGGGGATATCCCGTTGAAAAACTTACGGAACTCGACTGGTGGGATTCCGCCGACTTGGGCGAAGGCTTTAACGTGACGGCGACTCCGGCAAGGCATTTTTCGGGCCGTGATCTGCACCAGAACAAGACTCTGTGGGCGTCTTTCGCGTTCAAGTCCCCAAAACGCACCGTTTGGATTGGTGGCGATACGGGGTACGGTCCGCACTTCGAGAAAATCGGAAAGAAATTTACCGACATCGATTTGGCGATTCTTGAAAACGGGCAGTATAACAAGGACTGGTCGCTCATCCACACCATGCCGGAATACCTGGGCAAGGAAATGGTGGAACTCGGTGCGAACCGCTACATGACTGTTCACCATTCCAAGTTCTGCTTGAGCAAGCATTCATACATGGAACCGCTGGAAAACGCGAAACGGGCTGCCCAGGAATCGGGCAAGCCCGTATTGATGCCGAAAATAGGCGAAGTCGTGTACTTGGAGTAAGCGAAATCGTTGGCGCGATTCAGAAGCAAAGCGAATGATGCGCCATGTGATGCTACAACTTATTTTTTTTCTTCAAACGGAACTAAGGAAACGCTGCTAGGTAAATCATTGCTCCCGATACCTGTAAAAAAATATTCATTTCAATAAAAAGGTAAGCCCTCTTTTTTAATTATGGCTGAAAATACAGGTTTTACGGGCGATAAAAACCCAAATTTATTCTTTTTTATCGCGGAAAGCCTTAGGCGTCATCCCAGTCATGCGTCTGAAAAATTTCCCGAACAGGCTTGCATCAATAAAGTTTAGCTCGTTAGAAATTTCTTGAATGTTCTTTTGTGACGATTGTAAAAGGACTTTCGCGTCTAGGGCGATAAATTCGTCAATCCATTGTTTTGCGCCTTTGCCACTCAGTTCTTCAACAACGGTAGAAAGGTATTTAGGGGTGACGCAAAGTTCATAGGCGTAATACTTGACGCTGTGTTCTTTACGGTGACGCTCTTCGACTTTTTGTAAGAAAGCGTTGAATAATGCATTCTTGCGGCTAGATCCCTGTGATTCAACGCTTCTTTCTGTTAAAATTTCAGTGCATTCAAAGGCTATGGATAGCACAAGGTTTTTAATGATTTGATAGTGGTAACGATTGTCTTTTGTAACTTTTATTTTTTCTTGCAGGTGCCTGAAGGATTTTTTTAATTGCTCAAAATCTTCACCATCTCTTTGTTGGAACGGAGCTTGCTTTGCATACTGAATAAATTGTAAACTGTCTTTGATTTGGGACATTAAGTCGTTCATCATGTCTATGGAACATGCAATGCATAACGGTTTTAAGTCGTCGCTTGTGTGAATGACATGGATGGTTTGGCCTGGAAATACTACAAAAACGCACCCCTTTTTCAACTCGTATGTTGTTGTATTCACTTCAATTGTACTGTTACCTCTTTCGATTAAGAAAAAGATAATGCCTTGCAGATAAAAATAACCGGAGGTTTCTAATCCTTCAATGTTATCAAAAAAGACAATTTTCCCTGGAATAGTATTGGACTGCTTTAAGAAGTCTAATAGGGAAATATCGACTTTTCTTATGTTATTTTCGTTTATGGATTTTCTTTTCATAAAATTATAAAACGACTATTTGGAAATTTTCATTGTTAAAATTACCTTAAAATTTCCTAAATAGTTGTAAAAATCTACAAATAATCGTCAAAATTCCTGTTTTTGAGGGAATTTTGATCTAAATCTCTTTTGCAGGTCTGGTTATCGCACTTTACGATGCGTCGATGTCGGCGTTAATATGCAGATCGTAGCCGGGGTAGGCTTCGCCGATTTCCTTGTAAAGGATGTCGAGGCCTTCCTGCGGCTTGATTTCAAAATTCATGACTACGTCGAAACGGATTGCCTTTTCTTCGAAGTTTACGTAAAAGCCGTGGAGCTGCAAAGCCCATTCATGTGCTTTTACAAGCTTCAAAATGTTGCTGCGGATTTCGGCAGATTTGTCGTTCTTGGTGTTGTATGAATAAACGCCCACGCCCGTCAGAAGTACGCCGGTTTCCTTGTGTACGCGTGCCTGCACCCTGCGGGTGAGTTCGTCGAGTTCTTCGACGGTCATGGTGTCGGGGAGTTCCAGGTGCACGGAACCGAGGAACTTGTCCGGGCCGTAATTGTTGAGAATGACATCGTAGGCGCCGTGGACTTGCGGTTCTTCGGTGAGCAACTTCTTGATTTTCTTGACCAGGTCGCCGTCGGCGCGCTTGCCCAGAATGTCGTCCAGGGTTTCGATGAGCATGCCGATGCCCGACTTGATGATGAATCCGGAAATCACGAGACCCACGTAGGCTTCAAGGGAAATTTCCGTGAGAACGAAGACGATGGCCGAGGCCAGCACCGAAAGGGAGAGGATGGCGTCGAACAGCGCGTCTGCGCCCGATGCCACGAGAGCGCCCGAGTTCACGCGTTCGCCCTGGCTTTTCACAAATTTGCCGAGCACGAGTTTCACCACCACCGCCGAGGCGATAATCACCAGCGAAACCGTGGAGTAGTCCGCTGCTTCGGGGTGAATGATTTTCTTGACGGATTCCACTGCCGAAGTTCCGCCGGCGTAGAGCACGATTGCCGCGACCACCATGGCGCTCAGGTATTCGATTCGCCCGTAGCCGAGCGGATGTTTTTTGTCGGGCAACTTGTTTGAAAGCTTTGCGCCCACAATCGTAATGACCGAGGAGAGTGCATCGGAAAGGTTGTTCACCGCGTCGAGTGTCACGGCAATAGAGTTGGTCGCAAAGCCGACGAATGCCTTGAACGCCGACAGCACGATGTTTGCTGCAATGCCGATGATGCTTGTTCGGACAATGACCTTTTGGCGGTTTTCCGTTTCGTTCATAATGATTCCTGTTTTACTCGACTTTCTTCAATACCCTGCACGGATTTCCGACGGCAACGACGCCTGCGGGGATGTCGCGGGTCACGACGCTGCCCGCCCCGATGACGCTCCCTTCGCCGATGGTAACGCCCGCGCAGATGGTGACGTTGCCTGCAATCCAGCAGTTATTCCCGATGGTGATGGGCTTCGCGTATTCGTTGTCTGTAAGTGTTCCGTCGGGTTTCTTGAACATGTTGCGTTCCTGCCAGCGGAGCGGATGCAGGGGAGTGTAGATGGCAACATTCGGGCCGAAAAAGACGTTCTTGCCGATGGTGACCGGTGCGCAGTCGAGAACGGTGAAGTTGAAGTTCGCGTAGGTGTTTTCGCCGATTTGCGTATTCACGCCGTAGTCGAAGAAAATTGGGCCCTGCAGGTACACGCCTGGCTCGCGCTTTACAAACAGTTTGTCCAAGATGCTTTCGCGCTCGTCGTCCGTCTCGTCGAGGTTGTTGTACTGGCGGCACAGGGAATGCGCGGTCTGGCGCAGTCTTACGAGTTCAGCGTCGGAGGGGTCGTAAAGCTCGCCCGCGAGCATCTTTTCTTTTTCGGTCATGCTTTAACTCTTAGCGGATAAAGTTCGTGAACACCTTCTTCTCGGCGACAGGCTGCGAAACGCCCGCCTGCTTGCCTGCTTCGATGCTCTTAAGGAGCCATGCCATGTTGCGACCGAGTTCACGCATGATCTGCACGCCTTCTTCGTCCTTGAGCACATCTTCGGGGCTGGAACCGTGGACCATGTTCCAGTAGCGCGATGCCACGAGGGGTTGCTGCGCGAATGCGGGGTACTTGTTCAGCGCGTCGAGAGTGGCGCTGGTGCCTGCGCGGCGTGCCGATGCGACCGTGGCGGCGGGCTTGAAAAGGAGTTCCGCTTCGGCGAGGCCGTAGAGCCTGTCGAGGAACATCAGCATTTCGCCGCTGGGGGAGGCGTAGTAGACCGGCGAGCCGTAGACCACGGCGTCGGCGGATTTCAAGATTTCCTTGGCTTCGTGGACAACGGCATCCGTTTCGCCCTTGAGCACGCGGCCCCCGACAAAGAAAATTTCGGTTTCGATGCCCGCGGCGTTGAGCTCGCCCGCGACAATGTTCAGGGCGGTGTAGGTGCAGCCCTTTTCGCGACGGCTGCCATTAAACAAGACAACTTTCATGATAAACTCCGGTGTTAGATTCGGAAACGGTCGATTTCTTCTTTTGTCAACTCACTCATCGGTTTCCCGACTTTTTCTGCGTAACGCGACAATTCCAGCAGGTTGACATGCATTGAAGGCGCGTCCTTGTATGGGTCAGGAACCGCCTTGTAGGCTTCCATGGATTCCGCGAGGATTACGGGTCCTTTAGTTCCATTCATAGGTGTATGTCTCCAATAGTTGTTTTGCCGCTTTTTCGTTCACGAAAAATTGGTATTCGTGCAAAGCGCCCAGGAATACTGCGCCTAGTATTTCAATATAGTGTTTTAAGAGCTTTTTGTTAAGGGCAAAACCGTGAATAGCGCCCTCATAGCCCCATTGGATGGATTTATCCGCCGCGATTGCAAAAAGATGCCCGCCAACCCCAGTGTATTTTTGCGATCCGTTCAGAAGTTTGTTGTTATGGGGAGCCGTACATGCCCAGTGAATATAGGCAGCGATGGAATTTTTGTCGTTTTTTACCCCGACAAGTCCCTGGATTTCGTTGTTTTCTTTCAGGGCGAGGGCGAAAACCTCGACATTATTGGGAATATCAATCCAGTTGATTCCCCATCCGTTCTTTTCGTTGAATTTCTTGAGAAAAGAGCGGCTTTCTATCTTGAAGACCACTGTTTCCTTGATTTCCCCGGTTTCGGTATCCTTGAGGCAGGGAACAATTTCGTCAAGCCAAATGCCGACACCACCAATTTTTACATCATTCATATTTACCTCCGACCGCCTACATGCGAAAAAGGCGGCTGTTTTAGTGTGCCCTGCAAATATAAAATTCTTCAATGTCAGAATATGACGCTTTTAGATTTTGCGGGAAATTTTTATTTGAAACTGGTCGAAATTGACGCAAAAACTGCAAATCAATTATTGATAGGTAAATTGAAATTTTGAAATCACAAAATGTGATTTCAAGTTGGGTTTGGGGATGGTTTTCGTGGAAAAGATGAGTACTAGCCAAATTAGGCATAAAAATGTTATATTGCCATTAAGCAATATGATGTACCCCTTCATGACATTAGACGATAATGCTGAAATTGTCCATTCCGAAATGGGCAAGGATGGCCGTGTCAAGGTGTACATTGAAAAACCCGATGCAAAAAACGGTTTTCATCGGGCAACATGCTATTTACCCACTTATACTTGGGAAGATATATTCGGTTTTTCAGATGAGGAAATCGATCGCTATAAGAAGGTGATTGAATCAACGGCTCATTTGATAATGGAATTTTCTCAGAAAGGTGGGTTTAGCAATGCCGCTCAGAATGTTGAAAACGGCATGGATGCTCTATGGGTTTCTGATAAGTGGAACAATGAAAAGAATGAAGAAATACTAAAAGAGCATCTGCGAACGCCTTACAAGGGAAATGTCCCTTAATTCGTGAGTCGCTGAATCACAAATTACGGAAAATGGGCGTTCTCGCACATCTTTTCAATTTCATCGAAAAAACGTTTGGTGGCATCGGCATTTGCCTTGCGGGCGTCTTCGGCAGCTTCCCTCATAATTTGGGCAAGCATTTCATCGGTCGGATCTTCCAAGTCCGTCAATCTATAAGAATCAATGCTTTTTGTCGTTGTCATAGGGACTCCTTGGTGCCTTATCGCAGATAATATACATATTTCTGTGCAAAAGCGCAAGTTTAGGGTGGTTTGGCGTCAAAAATACGTCTGTATTCATGCGAAAATCCACAAATTTGCGCGACATTGTCTCGCAAATTGCAGAAAATGGGCGGTTGGGCTCTATTATACCCCTTTTATATAGTTTTTGTCCGAAAGTAAATTATCTTTTGTTGTATAATGCAACGAAAAGAACTAGAAAATATTGAATATAGAATTGATGCGCTGGAATGTTCTCGATATGCCGAAGTTCTTTCGAAAGAGGTGGAGGCTCCAACCTTCCCTTTTTGCCTATTCCAAAAAATTGCAGAAAAGGAAAAAGATCCTTTCAAAAGTAAAATTTTGTGGTTGCTTTCTGATATTCTTTCTTTAGGATTGGATTGCGAAACAAACGAATTTATACCATATTTTTTCTTTCGATTAGAGAATCTGAATGAAAGTGATGTAGAATTCCTTATTGTTTTTCTCAACAAAATTGATGATCCATATATCAAATCAAGGATTGCGGACGTATTGTTTTGCAAAACAAAGCAATTCCAGCCTTATCTAAGCATGGCAATAGATGCGTATATGGAAATGCCGATAGGTTCAAAAAATTGGAACCTATATATGCAAGATGCATGGCAGAGGGCTCTTTTTCTCGTTAAAACTCGATGTAAAAAGCGATTAGGCGAATTTAAAAGCCTGTTCGTTGAGTTTGTCATAAAGACATCGAATAAAAATATTGAACCTCTTATGTGGGCTCTAGTAAATGTTTTTGATGCTAATGATTTAAAGACTCATTCAGCTGCGTTAGATAATTGTGTAAAAATCATTCGTTATTACATACCTAGAATAGCGTTTTCAGTAATCGGCTCTTGGAGTAAAGCAATAGACAAAATAGCCGAAGTAGATCAAAATATAGCAGATTCTCTTTATGAGGAATTGATTAACGACCGTTTACCCTATTTTGCTAACGAAATTAAGAGTGGTTTCTTTGTCCGAGCTCACGAAATAAATCAATTATTTCCGTTACTAGGAAAAATGTCGAAAAATAAACGGGCTGAATTTCAGGACAAAGAACAATGGATGATCAAAAAATCGAGAGAACTTTATCAAAAAGCTATGCAATTTGAAGGCAAACGTTATAGTGAATATGCTAATCTAGAACGAAGAGAAAAAATGGAAAAATTTTTATCCAAGTGTAATCCTGCATTGCTGTTTGTAACCTTGCTTAAAGTGATGAAATTTGACAAGAAAACATTTGAATCCATAATTAAATCTAGCTCAGACTTAAAGAATGGATTGACTTTTGCTATAGAATCTCCAATGAATGTTCTGAATGAAGATGGTGGTATTGTATCTTCCAATCGTGAGCAATCCAATAAAGATTTGTTTGAAAAAGATTGTATCGCCAAAGAATTTCAAAAATATGTGTTCAAACAAAGTACAGAATGCCTTGAGCCCATTTTTAAAGAATTAACAAAGCAATGTAGCCTCTCTTACAAAGATGCCATTGATCAATTGTTGACACATTCCAGCTATTTAACTGAAACAAACGTATCTGCATTTGCTAGAGGCTGGGTGTACGGGTGTCAAGGAGATCTTTTCACTGCTTTACATTTGATGGTGCCCCATTTTGATCGACTTTTGACTGATTTATTAAAAGTAAATGACGTCCCAGTTATGGGAAAAAATAAAGAAACAAATGAAGATTTCGAGAAAAGTCCAAAGAAATTTTTAGATACAAACGAGGCTATTAAGATTTTAGGCGAAGAAACAGCTTTTCAAATAAAAATGCTCTTTTATAGTGAACTCGGCTTTGATTATAGAAATAGAATTGCTCATGGACGCATAACTAGCGACTCTTATGAGCAACCTTATATATGGGCTTTTATATTAAAATTCTTACTTGATAAAGCTGGTTTGTAAGTAGTTCAACCTATAAAATATCGCTTTTGCCTAAATTGCATTTAGAACAAAGTGTCTGTAAATTTTCAGGGACGGTTTCTCCGCCTTTTGACCAAGGTATTATATGGTCAACATGCAATTCAACAGAGGGGTCTTTTGCGGGTGACGCTCCACATGCACAGCATTTAAAATGATCCCTTTGCAATACCAAAAATCTTAATCTAGCATTTATAGTTCTTGATGTGGTGTGCTTGTTTTGAGAAGAAATTTTATTCTTTTCATGTTGAGATAATTTTGTTTCTTCTTCTAATTCGGGGGCGTCTGGGGTATCGCCTTGGTCGATTTCATCGGTATTATTTGCGTATTTTACAAAGGCTTCTAACGCTTTTCGCCAACTTCCAAAACGACGCTTAAACACATCTATTGAGTATTTGCAGATTTTCGATTTTGTAAAATCAGTTGTGGTTGGTTGCCTTCCCAATAGAATCCAAATTCTTTCGATTTCATCAAAACATTGCTGTTCTGTAATTTTGTCTTTTGAAAAACCTGTTCCTTCTAATCCTGCTTTAGTTAGTGCTGTATTCCAAGTTCCAAATCGACGAAAAATATAAGTGACGGCGTATTTCCCATATTTTTTGTAATCTTCGTAAGTGACCGTTTTTTTGTTAGTTTTCTTGGCAACATTTAATAAATCATCAAAATACATTTGATCTGGAATTATCTTGTATTCGTCTTTGTTTCGTTCGGCTCTTAAACCAGCCTTTTTCAAAGCATTTTTCCAAGTACCGAAATGATTTTGTATTGTGTTTAGAGAATGTTTTCCTGTTTTTCTGTATTCTGAAATGGAAATCCAATCTCGTCCTAATTGATTGGAAACCCGCTTTATGTCTTGAATTATCTCTTCATCTGATAATTCTCGTTTAATTTCATTTAATACAAATTTCATTTTAGTTGGCTTGAAAAATGGAGTATGTTTATTTGGAAATATACTTTTATTTGAATGTTTTGGTAAACATTCTAAAGTGAACCTGGCTAAATAAGCCAGATGTTGCGGGCTGGCGTCTGAAGCCCGCAAGAAGGGGTAGCGCAAGACCCGGCTAGGGTGGGTGTAAAAAGGAGAAGCCCGCTCGGAGGCGGGCTTGACACTTTGGGTGGGGCCGGGGCTGAAGCGAGGGGAAGGCTTTCCCCTCTTCCAACCACCTTACTTCTTCACATGCCTGTGGTACTCCTGTAAACTACAAACCTCGAATCTTCCGAAGTCGTGCTTGTCCATGAGGCCTTCTACGGTGGAGGTGAGGGCGGCGATGGTCGTGGTGATGGGAATGCCGGAGACCACAGCCTTGGAACGCATCTGGATTTCGTCCACCATGGCTTCGGCACCGTTTTCGGTGGTGTTCACGATCCACTGCACTTCCTTGTCGTGGATGAGGTCCAGCAGGTTCGGGCGGCCACGGGAGATGCGGAACACGGCGCGGGTCTTGATGCCTTCGTTGTAGAGCATGGTGGAGGTGCCGCGGGTGGCGTACAGTTCGTATCCGAGGTTCACGAGCTGGCGAATGAGCGGGACGGCCTTCTGCTTGTCTTCGTCCTTGAGCGAGACGAAGATGTTGCCCTGGCTCGGGACCTTGTTGCCCGATGCCAGCTGGCTCTTGAGGTAGGCAAGGCCGCGGTCGCGATCGATGCTCATGACTTCGCCGGTAGATTTCATTTCCGGAGAGAGCGTGATGTCCACACCCGGGAACTTGACGAACGGGAAAACGGCTTCCTTGACGCTCACGTAAGGCACGTGGACTTCTTCGGTGAAACCGATTTGTTCGAGAGTTTCGCCGAGCATGCAGCGGCTTGCATAACTTGCGAGCGGGACGCCGATGGACTTGGACACGAACGGCACGGTGCGGGAGGCGCGCGGGTTCACTTCGATCATGTAGAGTTCGCCGTCCTTCACGGCGAGCTGCATGTTCATGAGGCCGCAAACGTGGAGTTCCTTCGCGAATTCCTTGGCGTAGGCGCGGACCTTGTCCTGGATTTCCTTGGAGAGCGTCATGGGCGGGATGACGCTGGCGGAGTCGCCGGAGTGGATGCCTGCGGGTTCCACGTGTTCCATAATGGCGCCCACCACGGTGTGCTTGCCGTCGCTGATGCAGTCCACGTCAAGTTCGGTAGCGTCTTCCAAGAAGCGGTCGATGAGGATGGGCTTGCCTTCGCCAATGGCGGCAGCTTCTTCTACGAACTTGCGGAGGTATTTTTCCTTATAGACAATCACCATGCCGCGGCCGCCGAGAACGAAGCTCGGGCGCACAAAAACGGGGTAGCCGATTTTCTCGACGATGGCGAGGGCTTCTTCCACGTTGTGGGCGATGCCGCTTTCGGCCTGCTTGATGCCGACCTTGTCAACCAGCTGCTTGAAGAAGTCGCGGTCTTCGGCGAGGTCGATGTCTTCGGGGCTCGTGCCGACGACGTTTGCACCGGCCTTCTTGAGGCGCATGGCGAGGTTCAGCGGAGTCTGGCCACCGAATTGCACGATGACGCCCGCGCACTTTTCGCGTTCGTAAATGCCCATCACGTCTTCGAGCGTGAGCGGTTCAAAGTAGAGCTTGTCCGAAGTATCATAGTCGGTGGAAACCGTTTCGGGGTTGGAGTTCACCATGATGACTTCGTAGCCTTCGCGGCGCAGCGTAAAGGCGGCGTGGCAGCAGCAGTAGTCGAATTCGATACCCTGACCGATTCGGTTCGGGCCGCCGCCGAGCACCATGATGCGTTTCTTGTGACCGTGACCCGGAATTTCGCGGACGGGTTCGGAATTTTCGGCCCAGCAGCTGTAATAATACGGCGTGATGGCTTCGAATTCGCCAGCGCAGGTATCGACGGAGTAGTAGCTCGGAACGAGGCCAATCTGCTTGCGCACCGCCATGACTTCTTCGGGAGTCTTGTGGAACAGGTAACCAATCTGGATATCGCTGTAGCCCAGTTCCTTGGCCTGGCGGAAGAGCGGCAAATCCTTCGCAAGGTTTTCGAGAGAGCCTGCAGAAAGAATTTCGTCTTCGTAAAGGGCGAGTTCTTCAAGATGACGCAAGAAGTATCGGTCAATTTTCGTGATTTCGTACAACTTCTCGACACCCCACTTGCGGCGCAATGCTTCGTGCAGCACGAAGATGCGTTCGGCACTCGGGCGGGCAACTTCCTTGGCGAGCGTTTCGTCGTCGTATTCCTTGAACTTTTCGCACTTGGCGCAGGCGCCGAATCCGCCGAATCCCGTTTCGAGGGAGCGGAGAGCCTTCTGCATGGCCTGCTTGAAGTTCGTACCGATGGCCATGGCTTCGCCCACAGACTTCATCTGGGTGCCGAGCGTGGAATCTGCCTTCGGGAACTTTTCGAAGGTGAAGCGCGGAACCTTCACGACAACGTAGTCAAGCGCCGGCTCAAAGCAGCTCGGGGTCGTTTGCGTAATGTCGTTGCGGAGTTCGTCGAGGGTGTAGCCCACGGCGAGGAGGGCTGCAATCTTTGCGATGGGGAAGCCCGTTGCCTTGGAAGCAAGAGCAGAAGAACGGCTCACGCGGGGGTTCATTTCGATGATGATGCGGCGACCGGTCTTGGGTTCGATTGCCCACTGAACGTTGGATCCGCCGGTTTCCACGCCGATGGCTTCCATGACCTTCAGGGAGTCGTCGCGCATGGCCTGGTACGCGCGGTCATCGAGGCTCTGGATCGGGGCGACCGTGATGGAGTCGCCGGTGTGCACGCCCATGGGGTCCAGGTTTTCGATGGAACACACGATAACGGCGTTGCCCTTCTTGTCGCGCATGACTTCCATTTCGAATTCTTTCCAGCCGAGGAGCGATTCTTCGATAAGGACTTCGTTGTTGAGCGAGGCGTCAAGACCGCGGTTCACGATGGTCTCGAATTCTTCGGGATTGTGGGCGATACCGCCGCCGGTGCCGCCGAGGGTAAAGCCCGGACGGATAATCAGCGGCCAGCTTCCGATGGTGTGGGCGATAGCGGTCGCCTCAGACATGGAGTGCGCCGAACCGGAGCGGGGGAGGTCCAGCCCAATTTTGAGCATGGCTTCCTTGAACAGGTGACGGTCTTCGGCGCGCTGGATAGATTCAGCCTTCGCACCGATGAGCTCCACCTGGTAGCGGTCCAAAATGCCGCGCTCGTTCAGTTCCATCGCGAGGTTCAAGGCGGTCTGGCCACCGAGTGTGGGGAGCAAGGCGTCCGGGCGTTCGCGGCGGATGATTTCGTGCAGAATATCGACGCTCAGCGGTTCAATGTAGGTGCGGTCGGCCATTTCGGGGTCGGTCATGATGGTGGCCGGGTTGGAGTTCACGAGCACCACTTCGTAGCCTTCGCGGCGCAGCACCTTACAGGCCTGCACGCCGGAGTAGTCGAATTCGCAGCCCTGGCCAATCACAATCGGGCCAGAACCAATGAGCATAATCTTCTTGATGTCGGTACGCTTAGGCATTCTTCTTGCCTCCATTCACATTCTTCTGCGCGGCTTTTGCGGTCGCGGTTTTTGTTTTGCTATTCTTCTGTTCTTGCACATGCGAAGCGTGTGCCGTTTCGTTCAATTTTTTGAACGAAACATTTTTCTTGTTTAGTGCCGCCTTTACGAGTCCGCTAAACAGCGGATGCGGCGCGGTGGGCCTGCTCTTGAATTCCGGGTGGAATTGGCAGGCTTCAAAGTAGGGGTGGTTCTTGATTTCCACCATTTCTACGAGCTTGCCGTCGGGCGATGTACCGGCGATCTTGAGCCCCGCCTTTTCCAAGGCGACGCGGAATTCGCTGTTGTAGTTGAATTCGTAGCGGTGACGATGGCGTTCGCTAATCTTTTCGCTCTTGTAAAGCTTTGCCGCGTTGGAATCCTTCATGAGCTTGCACGGGTAAGCGCCGAGGCGCATGGTGCCGCCCTTTTCGGTGACGTTCTTCTGTTCGTCCATCAGGTCGATGACCGGGTGGGCCGTCTTTTCGTCGAATTCCGTGGAGTTGGCGTCTTTCCAGCCGAGTACGTTGCGTGCAAATTCAATCACGCAGCACTGCATACCGAGGCAGATGCCCAGCAGCGGAACCTTGTGTTCGCGGGCGTACTTGATGGCAACGCACTTGCCGTTCACGCCGCGGCTACCGAATCCTCCCGGAATCAGAATGCCGTCAGCGTTCTTGATGAGGTTCGGATTCTTTTCCAGCTCTTCGGCCTCGATGCATTCCACCTTCACCTTGGCGTTGTGTTCCATGCCGGCATGCTGCAAGGCTTCGTGCACGGACTTGTAGGCGTCGCGGATGGCGATGTACTTGCCCACCAGCGCAATGGTGCATTCGTACTTGGGCTGGGTGGCCTTCTTGACAAGCTTGTCCCATTCGGAGTGGATGATGGGGTGTACGCTCAAGTGGAGCTGTTCAAGAACGCGGAGGTCGAGTTCCTGCTTGGAAAGTTCGCGGGGCACGGCGTATACAGAATCCGTCACGTCCTTTTCTTCGATGACGCATTCGGGTTTTACGTTGCAGAAGAGCGCAAGTTTGTCCAAGTGATCCTGCGGAATCGTCATTTCGGTACGGCACACGAGAATGTCCGGGAAGATACCGATGTTGCGGAGTTCGGCAACCGAGTGCTGCGAAGGCTTTGTCTTGAGTTCGCCTGCGGCCTTCAGGTAAGGCACCAGAACCAAGTGGATAAAGCAGGTGTTTTCGACGCCTACTTCAAAACGGAACTGTCTTGCCGCTTCGAGGAACGGGAGCGATTCGATGTCGCCAGCGACTCCGCCGATTTCGCAGAGCACGATGTCGGCGCCGCTTTCGGCTGCAGAGCGGAAGGCGTCCTTGATTTCGTTGGTGATGTGCGGAATCACCTGCACGGTGCCACCCAGGTAGTGACCTGCGCGTTCCTTGGCGAGTACGGAAGAGTAGATGCGACCCGAAGTGTAGCTCGATGCCTTGGAGCACTGCACGCCAGCGAAGCGTTCGTAGTGGCCCAAGTCAAGGTCGGTTTCGTAGCCGTCGTCGGTCACGAAGACTTCACCGTGCTGGTAGGGGCTCATGGTGCCCGGGTCCACGTTCAGGTACGGGTCGAGCTTCTGCATGAACACCTTGTAGCCGCGGCTCTTGAGGAGCAATGCCAGCGAGGCCGAGGTGATTCCCTTACCCAGCGAGCTGACCACGCCGCCGGTAATAAAGATGTACTTGGTCTGTTTTTTGGGGGCGGCCTTCGTCATTATTTTGCTCCCTTGAAGTCGAGAATCATTTGTCTGAATTCGCCGAACAGGTAGTAGGAATCGTTCGGACCTGGAGCGGATTCCGGGTGGTACTGCACGCTGAACGCGGGGAGTTCCTTGTGGCGAATGCCCTCAACGGTGTTGTCGTTCAGGTTGATGTGCGTGACTTCTACGTTCGTGGGGAGCGAAGCTTCTTCGATAGCGTAGTTATGGTTCTGGCTCGTGATTTCCACGGCGCCGGTCTTGAGGTTCTTGACCGGGTGGTTGCAACCGTGGTGACCGAACTTGAGCTTGGAAACCTTTGCACCGAGCGCAAGGCCCAGGAGCTGGTTACCGAGGCAGATGCCCATCAGCGGTACCTTGCCCAAAAGCTGCTTTACAAGTGCTGCCACCTGCGGGAGGCTGTTCGGGTCGGCAGGGCCGTTCGAGAGGAATACGCCGTCCGGATTCTTCGCCATAATTTGTTCGTAGGAGGCGTTGATCGGAAGCACAGTCACCTTCATGTTCTGTTCGGCGAGGTTCCTCAAAATATTTGTCTTGATACCGAAATCGAGCGCGACAACGTTCAGGTCGCCTTCGGTGCTGAACTCGTAACCCTTCGGGTCGCTGACCTTGCTTGCGTAATCCTGGCCGTCGAGGCCTTCCCAGGCCTTTGCCTTTGCAATCGCGTCGGCTTCGCTCATTTCGGTGCCGTCTACGTGGAGGTAGGCCTTCTGGGCGCCGTGGTCACGCAGATGGATGGTGAGTGCGCGAGTGTCGACTCCTGCGATGCCAGGCTTCTTGTGGGCGAGCATATAGTCGTGCAGGCTTTCTTCGCCAATTTCCTTGCTCACGTCATCCAGCGAGTTCACGACGATGCCGTTCAGGAACACGTCGCGCGATTCGGACTTTTCGAGGTTCGCCGCGTAGGCACCCACTTCGGCCGTGGTGAATACCACGAACTGGCCCGCATAGGAGGGGTCCGTCAAAATCTGCTTGTAGCCCGCCATGCCGGTGTTGAACACCGCTTCGCCGACGGTATCGGTAGCCTCTCCAAAGGCATACCCGTGGAACACGGCGCCATCCGCCAATGCCAGAAACGCCTTCTTTTCGCGTTTCGCTTTCCAGTTGAACTTGTCAGTCATATATTGCTCTCGTTAAATAAAAACTTTGTGTATGATGCCCGATCAGGTCGGGCATGACGTTAATGCGTGTCATCCTGAGTAGTACACTGAGCCTGCCGAAGTGCAAGCGGAGCGCGTCGAAGGATCTATAAAAATAAAGGCAAAAGCCAAAAGCTTTTGCCAAACGATAAAAACAATTAAAAACGGGAAAAAGAAAAATCAGATGTCCAATAGAACGAGCGGGGAGAGTCGCCTGGTTCCGTTGCGAGATCCCTGCAACGGCGGTGCTCAAGTGTGCTTCGATGGATTCCGATATTTTCATCGGAACCCAAATATAGAAAATGTTTTTCCTGCGGTGGAAGTGTTTTTTTGAAAAATTTTTGAGGTGCACGTTCTATTTCAATTTTTGTAAAAGCAATCCGCCGGCGCGAAGCCGACGAATTGCTTTTATGAGGTTCAGGATATGAATAAGAGTGGGGATTAGTAGATGAATAACATCTCTCTGTACTTCGGCAGCGGCCACTTCTCGTCGGGCACGATGCTTTCGATCTTGTCGACGATAATGCGGAGGTTTGCCATGGCATCGAGGATGACTTCGTGCTTTTCGCCGAGAGCGGTTTCCATCTGGGCGACAGCGGCTTCGAGTTCCTTGAGTTTTTCGCCAAGTTCGCGAGCGTAACCGTCTACCGCGTAGAAGCCCTGGCCCTTAGCCAATTCGTTGGTCTTGAGGGCGTTGCTGTAGGCGCAGAGCACCTGCGGAAGCACCACGTTCTTTGCAATGTCGAATGCGATCTTGCCTTCGATGTGAATCTTCTTGTGGTAATCTTCCATGTTGACTTCGTAACGGGAGTCGAGTTCGCGCTTGTTGAACACGCCGTACTTTTCGAACAGGGCCACATTTTCCTTCTTGTTGAGAGCCTGGAGGGCTTCCATGGT
The DNA here is from genome assembly GCF_947166265.1 of uncultured Fibrobacter sp. Taxonomy (NCBI): domain Bacteria; kingdom Pseudomonadati; phylum Fibrobacterota; class Fibrobacteria; order Fibrobacterales; family Fibrobacteraceae; genus Fibrobacter; species uncultured Fibrobacter sp. Next base: position 24,421 of record NZ_CAMVDO010000022.1, read on the forward strand.
GGTGCGGATGTTCGGGAGGCCGCGCTTGGCAGCTTCTTCCACCCATTCGTCGGTGTAGCCGTTGCCGTTGAAGATAACGCGCTTGTGTTCCTTGACGATCTTCTGCAAAAGGTTCTGCAGTTCTTCGTGGAACTTGTCGGCAGAAACATTGGCGAGCTTGTCGGCGATGAGGTCGAAGGCTTCGGCCACAATCGTGTTGAGGATGACGTTCGGTTCGGAGCAGCTCTGGCTAGAACCCGGAGCGCGGAATTCGAACTTGTTGCCGGTGAAGGCAAAGGGCGATGTACGGTTACGGTCGGTAGCGTCGCGCGGGAGCGGCGGGAGAGTGTCAGAACCGAGCTTCAGTGCACCGGCCTGCTTGCTGGACTTCGGATCGCCCTTTTCGAGCTGGTCGATAACGTCGGCGAGCTGGTCGCCGAGGTACATGGAGATGATTGCCGGAGGAGCTTCGTTGGCACCGAGACGGTGGTCGTTACCGGCGCTAGCGACAGCCATACGGAGCAGGTCAGCGTGGGTGTCGACAGCGTAGATCACTGCGCAGAGCGTGGTGAGGAAGATGGCGTTCTGGTGCGGGTCCTTGCCCGGGTTCAAGAGGTTCGTCTTGCCGTAGTTCACAGACCAGTTGTTATGCTTGCCGGAACCGTTGATGCCGGCAAACGGCTTTTCGTGCAGCAGGCACACGAGGCCGTGACGGTCGGCGACCTGGCGGAGCACTTCCATAATCTGCATGTTGTGGTCGCAGGCGAGGTTCACTTCTTCGAACATCGGAGCAAGTTCGAACTGGGCCGGAGCGACTTCGTTGTGGCGGGTCTTGGCCGGAATGCCGAGTTTCCAGAGTTCCTTTTCCACGTCGTTCATGAAGTTGATGATGCGTGCCGGAATGCTACCGAAGTAGTGGTCTTCCATCTGCTGGTGCTTTGCAGGTGCTGCACCGAACAAGGTGCGGCCTGCCTGGTACAGGTCCGGACGCTGCAGGTAGAAACGCTTGTCAATCAGGAAGTATTCCTGTTCGGCACCGAGAGTGACGGTGACCTTCTGCTGGGCAACGCCGAAGAGACCCATAAGGCGGTCGGCGGACTTCTGCAGGGCCTGAATAGAGCGGAGGAGCGGAGTCTTCTTGTCCAAGGCTTCGCCAGTGTAGCTACAGAAAGCGGTCGGGATGCAGAGCGTTGCACCGTTGCCGTGACGCTTGATGAATGCCGGAGAGGTCGGGTCCCAGGCGGTGTAGCCACGGGCTTCGAAAGTAGAACGGAGGCCGCCGCTCGGGAAAGAAGAGGCGTCCGGTTCGCCGACGATCAGGTTCTTGCCGCTGAAGGCGAGAATGGCCTTGCCGTCTTCGGGTTCAAGGAAGGAGTCGTGCTTTTCGGCGGTAGAACCGGTAAGGGGCTGGAACCAGTGAGTAAAGTGGGTGGCGCCGCGGTCGATAGCCCATTTCTTCATGGCGTGGGCGACTTCGCCTGCGATGCTCGGGTCAAGCGGTGCGCCGTCGTCGATGGTAGCGAAAAGCTTCTTGCAAATGTCTTTCGGAAGATATGCGCGCATGGCCTCGGCGTTGAAGACGTCTTCGCCGTAGAAGTCGATGTTTGCGGGTGCTGCGGGGAGGTTTGCGCCGGCGTTTTCGCTGGCGATTTCCTTGATAGCTTTTAATCTGTATTCGTTGCTCATGGCAATCTCCTATGAATTTTGTTTTTCGGTGCCATAAAAGCAAAACACGTGCCAAAATCAAAAAATGGCGAATTTCGAGTGAAATCGCCAAAAACGAGTCTGTTACAAAAATTCGATGTTTTTCAAAAATTGAAAATCCGTCCGTAATCTTACAGATTTTGTAAAGAAAGGGCTTTTCGCCCTTATATATTAGAAGGAATCTGCAGGAGCAGCCGCTTCGGAAGACTCTGCATTAAGGTTAGCGGGGGCTTCGCTCGAGTCGGTCGCGCTGGAATCGGCAATTGCATTGGGATCGACAGGGTCGGGCGCCATGATGCAACGTACAAAGTGGTAATTCTCGGTACAAAGCATCGCTTCGCAGTAATCGGTGCCGCCGAAACGATAGAACCGGAGCTTTTTGACTTCGACGTTTCCGTCTTCGTCGGGCCAAAGAGGAATTTCCTTGGCGTCGTAGGTCCAGTAAGAGGCAAAAGCGAATTTTTCACCGCCACTTTCTTCGATGCATTGCTGGTCGTAGTAACGGCGCGTCAATCTGGAAAAGTTGAAGCCGTAAGCGTCGGTCGGGTAGAAGAATTCTTCCACGTCGGTCAAAAGTGCGGGGTCAATGCCGGAGTTTCCCTTTTCGTAGATGGCGTAGAAAGGTCTGCGGTTTGCGGTGGAGAAAAAGTCGTCGAAGGTCGCCGATTCGGGCAATGACGATTTCAGGTTTGCAAATTCGGATTCCAGCGGAAGGCGCCAGCCTTCGGGGCATATCCTATTGTTGATGTCGGATTCCGGATATTCGAGGCCTGCGTCCTTGGGAAGTTTCAGATTAGGCTTGCTTGCGTCTATGAAGGGTCTGCTCCCAGGGGTCTTGTGTCGCAAATCTTCGGCCATCCATATCTGGCCGCCAACCTTGATGGTGTTGTACACTTGTCCGTCGCGCACATCGGTCACCTGCCCCGCGTTGAGCTTACGCGGAATCCTGGGAAATCCCCAGAACTTGACTAGCGCGATGCAGACGTCCTGATAAATTTTACCCGGATAAATGTCATCGATTTCGATAATAATCTTGAAAACGTTCTTGAGGGGCTTTTCAAAGACGACAATGTCGGGACGGTGTATTTTGTAGCCGCCCCACTGTGGTTTCAGGAGCGTGACCGTCTTTACAAGATTGTCTGTTGTATTTTGGTAAATCCTGATGGTCTTTGCCTGGCTGTAGTTCGTGTACGAAGACGAATCGCGCATGTAACCGTTGTATAGCGTAATGACGTCGAGTTCCTGCGCTTCTACAAGAAATTCCAATGTGATGGGGTTGTCCTTGTACTTGGCCGCCCAAACCTGATAGAACGGGTGAACGTTCTTTTTCATGATCATGTTTTCGGGTCTGTAGGATTTTTGTCCCAGGTCGGGCAGTGTTGTCGAAGCCTTGATTCCGTTAATGGGGATTGAGGTGATCGCATGAGACAACGAAACAGCGACAAAAATGACGGCTATGCTCAAAAGGAACTTCATGCGGAAACCAAAACTACAGATTGGCAGAGAAATATAAAAACACCTAGTTCTATATATATACGGAATTTTTGCGAAAAGAGAATAAAAAATGGTAAAATTTTGTTTTATATAACCAAATTCGGTTTAGAAAAGTATTTTTGGAAATGACGTATGAATAGGTTACTTGTTTTTTTGTTGATTTTTATTTTAGCGGTGTCGGCTTCGGCGGCGGTCAAGAAAAAACGCTTTGATGTGGGCGGGGCGGGGAATGCATCTGTTACGGTTGAAGCGGCGCCTGCTGAAGATGCTTCTGCTAAAATTGCTACGCCGGAGGCTGCTGCGGAGCCCGAAAGCTCTGCGGAGAAATCGCGATCTTTCTACACGGTGATTGCGCAGGAACAGAAGGTTCTTCGTGAAAAGTTGACGGCGGCGATTTCGGCGATGAAAAGCGGCGACTGGGATGCCATCTGGAAATTCCTCGCGATCTGCCTTGTGTACGGTATGCTGCATGCGCTTGGTCCCGGACATGGAAAGTCGATTGTGGTCGGTTACTTTATTGCGCGTCGAGGTCGCTGGCGGCAGGGTGTGGCGCTTGGTGCGGGTATTACCGTGACGCACACGATGAGTGCGGTTCTCTTGTTGCTGATTCTGTATGCAATCTTTAAGGCGACCGTATTTTCGGCATTCGAAACGGGACGTATCGGAATCGAGCGGGCGAGCTATGCGTTGATTATGCTCACGGGTGTTTTGCTCGTGGTGCTTGCGATTCGTGATGTATTTAAGTCGCACAAGGGCTGCGGATGTTCCGCTCGGATGGAGTCTGCAGAGGGCACCGTTGCGGAGTCTGCCGGAGTGGCCGGAACCTCGGAAAAGGCTCTCCCGCCGATTGCCCGCTGGCGTGAAATCTTGGGTGTCGCCGCCGTTACGGGAATTGTGCCTTGCCCGGCTGTGGCGCTGATTGTGCTTTTCTGTCTGCTGAATTCGATGGTGGCGCTTTCGCTCCTAGGGGCGCTTGTTATTTGCATTGGTATGACGATTACGAATGTGGCCTTCGGTATTGCCGCTGTCGCGTTCCGCAAGGGAATTGACAAGGGGAGTGCCCACACGCGTATCGCTACAAAAATATACACCGTCGCGACTCTCGCAGGCGGTGTCATTATCTTTATTTCGGGACTGTTACTGTTTACGAACCAGTTCGCGGGCCGCGTGTAGTTAGCGACGTCGCAAGTGGCTTTATTCCGCGCTTTCCATCTCGTTAATCAGTTGGATATTGTACAGCTTTTGCACCTGTAAAATATCGAGAATAACGGCGATGCGTTCGTAAGTCGTCCCCTTGTCGATCTTGATGGCGACAGGGGATTTCTTGTTCTGCACCGTAGCGGCCTTTTCGCGAAGTTCATCGGGAGTGCCACGCTGACCGTTAAAGGCGAGTTCCGTCTCGGAAAGCTCAATGTACAGCCCTTCGGGCGTGTCGCGCTTGGTTTCGGTCTGCGTTTCGGGCAGAATCAGCTTGAGCACCGATTCGTCCTGCTTGAATACCGATGTCACCAGGAAGAACACCAGCAGCAAGAAGACGCAGTCGATAAGCGGCGTCATGTCGGGGCGGATTCGGCGAGTTCGCTTGGCCATTTATGCATCCTCGTTTTGGGAACGGAGGTGGTCCTTTTCCTTGAGAATGCGGCCGAGCTGCAAGAGTACATCGTTTTCAACGTTGTCCTGTTCCGATTCCATGCTGGCGTTCAGGTAGTTGAATGCGATCACATGCGGAATGGCAACCACGAGGCCAATCACCGTCGTAATGAGGGCGAGCTTGATGCCTGTGGCGAATGCGCCTGCGTCTGAAAGACCCGAAACGGCGATAACGCTGAAGGCGTTGAAAATGCCGAACACCGTACCCAAAAGGCCGAGCAGCGGAGAAATGCTCGCGATGTTTTCAATCGTAGTCATGCCTTTTTGCAGCGGCGAGAAGGCGAGCGCGATTTCGGTGCGGATGCTTTCCATGATGATGTGGTGGTCGGTATTGTGGCTCACCACGCGGTGCAAAATCTTGGATGGAAGGCGCTTGCGGATGCTCCTGTTAAAGAGAATCAGCGAGATGATTTTCCATACGATGATGGAATAGCCGACGAAATTCATCGCCACGAGTACGTAGGCGATAACGCCACCCTGTTGGATAAAGTCTAAGATGTAGTTCATGTTTATTTCTTCCTCATTGTCATCCTGGAGCAAGGTCCCTGAGCTTGTCGAAGGGCCGCGCGATAGGATCCATGTTTTTATTAGTGAAGGTTATACTTGATTGGAATCTCCATTTTCCATGTTTCTTTTCCAAGCACCGCTGGAATCGGATCGAACTTTGGCACTGCCTGCACGGCGGCAAGCGCACTTTCGTTCAGCGAAGAATAGGGGCATGGCTTTGATACGGTTGCTCCGCTGATGCTTCCGTCCTTTGCGACGGTGAACTGCACACGCACGGTGCCTTCTTGTTTTAGGCGGCGGGCCGTTGCGGGGTAGTCCTTCTGCTTTTCGAACGCCTTGGAAAGCCCGATAAGGTAGGCCTTCGTCACCTTCATCAGCGAATCCTTCGAAGGTTTCGGTGGTGGTGGAGGTGGTGGCGGCGGGGGCGGTGCCACAGGTTCTGCAGGCGCCTCTACGACGGGTTCCGCGTCCGTAACCACAATCGGTTCCGGCTCTGGCTCCGGTTCGGGTTCCGGCACGGTATCTTGCACGATGTTCGGGATAATCTTTGCGCGAACCACCTTCTTTACGATTTTCTTGACTTCGGGCGGGGGCGGAGGCGGCTGGAGCAATAGGCGCTCCACGTGAATCACCTCGGCGTCTTCGCGGGTGGTAACCACCTGCGTTCGCTTCAAGAATCCCCAGGCGTAAAAGCCCACGTGCAACAAAACGGCGATAACAATGCCGATACAAAATACACGCCGCATCGTGAACGCGGAATAGGGATTTTTGCAGACCGCTTCTTGGTTTGACTCTAAATCTGCATCTTTTTTAGGAACAGCTTTCATCGCGCGGCAAATTGAGAAAATTCACCGCTAAAATTCTACTCCAAATAGATTTGTGAAAATCCGAATGGGCTTAGGATAAGCTATAAAAAAGCGGCCGGTTGAACGGTCGCTTTATAGTCGCTTTAAATTGCGGGATAGAATATGCGGGTTAGTCCTTCAAGCAACGGACGCTGTGGTCGGCACCGGGGTCTTCGCCGTATCCGTTCGGCATCGTAGGCATTCCCACACGAACATAGCGGAAGTCTACATCATGTGGAGCATCTTCATAGGCATACCAGTCACATTCCTCATTGAAACCGTTATAATCTATGACGACTTGGACGATTTTTTTGTTTTTGCACTTTTTGTAGAACTCGGCCAATCCTGTGCCAGATTCTTCACCATCGTCCCAGCTGAAGCCCCAATTCGATACCCAGAATGTAGGACCGTGGTCGATTCCTATGGGAGTGGAAATCTCGGAGAATCCATAAGTATCGTAATATTCGAAACGCTCATCCTCGTCCCTTTCGGTTTTGGACCTGAGTAAAATTTGTGCCAGATCCCTACCATCCATTTTGTACAATTCCGAAAGGCTGTCTATGACTCCGGAAGGATCATGCGTCGTGACGAATATGGACAGCGTATCCCAATCATCTATAGAAGGCAGGTGCCAGCCCTCGGGACATGCCTCTTGGGCGGTCTTCCAGTCGTAAAAACTTCCGTATTTCGAACAATCCTCATCGCCGTCTAAACAAATTCGCTCGCCTTTTTCCGCCTCATAGCGCAGGTTTTCTTTCATCCACACCTGGTTTCCGATAGTGATGGTCTTGTATTTTTCCTTGTCGCGGGAATCTTTCAGCGTTCCGGTATTCTTTTCCACGTCAACGACCCAGCCGGAATCTTCACACTTGTAGTAAGACTGGATTCCTTTAGGCTTCACGGACTCATCACGGTTGTAGCTGGTGCAGCCCTTATTCAGGAAAATCCTTTCGAAATTGGTCGCTGCACGGAAAGCCCCGTCGTCGCAAACCCAGTTGCCATTATCAACAAGTTCGCCATCCTTGGTGCAATCGCCAAGTTCGAGAGCCTTGTTCCAGAACATTCTCACAAAACGTTCGAAATCCGGAACGGTCTCGCCCCAGGCTTCCATGTTCTTGCGAATCGAATCCAGGTCGGCCCTTGCGGCCCATTCCGCCATTTCGCCCATCAGTCCCTTGTCATAGAAAACCCCGTTCTCGAGATAGCTAGTCAAGCGGGCCATGCGTTCCGTAAATTGACTTTCGCTCAGGTCTCCCAGCACAATGACGCTAAGTGCAAGCAACGCCGCTGCACCGTCACCTTTACCGAAAATATCAAGATCTTCGGAAGCCTCGATGTCTCCGATGAATCCGAACGAAGCAAGCAATTCGCGGTGTGCTTGACGTTTTGCCGCAATAAAGTGTGGATTTTCCGAAGGCACGTCTTTATAGATTTTGAGCGAATCTGCCAGGGATGCTGAATCAAGAACCGCCAATACGGAATCGCGGAGAGCCTTTTCCTTGGCAACGGCTTCGAGAGCCAATTTTGTAACGCGTGCGACTTCCAGATGGGTGAAAATATTGACGTTCGCATTGTCTCGGTCAGAAAGATCCACGAGTGCCGTCATGACGATAGGACTTTTTGAATTTTCCCCGGTCACTTCGTTGCGGTAGTAGCCGTTTACTTCGACAAGTGCGTATTGCGACGCAAGGTCTACGCTTGCAATGGAATATTCGCCCTTGTCATTCCGGGTGGTTCCCTTGAAACTGTTGCCCGTCTGCAAAAGCGATACTCCGTCCAGTTCTTGTACGGTAACGGATGCGCCTGCAATAAACGGTCCCTTTTGCGAGATACCGGAAATGGTCTTGTTGTTGATCGAATGACGCTCGGAACTCGAAGAACTCCCAGAATCGCCACATCCCACAAGCGAAAGGAGCGCAGTCAAAATGGTGACTGGTGCAAACTTGGTTTTTGATAACAGGTTGCTCATGAGCCCTCCTGATTTTTAAACGTTTCTAAGACTTAAATATACACTAAAAATCTTAGAAAAAACATATTTTTTTCAGGGGCTCAAAAAAAATGGAGCTTTTGCGCTCCATTCTTTTAATTTTAGGCTCCTTTTTTAGAAGTAGTACTTCGCTTTCGCCCAGACTTCGCGGTTTTTCTTGTAGCCGGCGAGTTGTCCGCGCTTGCCGCCAAAGTGGTCGTAGCCCAGCGAAATCATGACTTGGTCGGTAACGGCATAGTCGCCCGAGGCACGGCCATAGTAGCCGAGGTTATCGATGTCGAACATGCCGTAGAGCGAAAGCTTGAGCGTGTTGTTCAGCAGTTCCTTTGAAATGCGGAAAGTCATTTCGGAGGAATTCTTTTCAGCTGCCAAATTGTGCGAATAGTCGGCGATGTACTTGTGCAAATACTGCACCATGAAAGTCCAGTTGTCGCCGGCGTACCAGTCGATTCCGCCGAGCGCGTTGAACGTGTTCTTGCGGGCGTAATCAAGGCTGCTCTCGTAACCGAGTGCTTCGCCAAAGTATTCGGCAACTTCTGCTCGCAATACGAATTCTCCGACAGGCATCGACATGTCGCCGCCAATCATCGTCATCGATTCATGAATGCCGTGAATGACGACAGAATCCATGCTGACGGGTTCTACGACGGAAACAGGCGACTGGTTATGCGTATGGAGCGCCGAGACAGAGAAATCCAGATTCGAGAGGAAGAACGAAACCCGTGTTCCGAAGTCTCCGTTCTTGAATTTGGCATCGGGACCTTCAGGAAAATCGAGACCCGCCTTCTCGGGCAAATCCGGTCGCCACGGGTTGTCTTCGCCGAGCGGCATCTGAAAATACCGCGGCACAGGCACGTAAACGATTTCAGCATTCACGCGTTCGCCGGGATACTTGATGCGGAAACCCTCAACAGCCATGCGCATGTCGTCGTAGTCACTCGACATGAATTCGGTGTAATCTACAGGCGAAATCAGGTCGGTAACGCGAAGTCCGTCGGCAACGCCCCACACCACAATCTGGCGGCCTGCCTTGAATTCTACGAAGTCATTCTGGTAGTTAAAGTACGCTTCTTGCAACTGCACTCCGGTGCGGTCTTCGAGAATGCTATTGTGCACACCGTTCAGGCTTGCAAACAAGTAAGCGTTCTCGTAATCCACGCGGAGTTCCGCACGCAGGCGCGTCCGCGACGTGGTAAAATCGTGCGGATGTTCCGTCTGCACCGCATGATACGTGTCCACGAACCCGTTGAATTGAAATGGGCTTTCTTGGGCGAAGGCTGCGACAGCGGCCGCCCCAACCACTAACCACCAACCACTAGCCACTATTACAGTCCTCTTTCTAATCTCGGGACGGTGAATGTCTTTGCGTCAAGCGGGATGTTGAACTTGATGTCGCCGAATTCAAGGAGCGTCTTGTGGTTGGTCTGCACGTTTTCCATGCTCATCTTGGCGATAGACCAGAATCCATCTACCTGAACGACGTTTTCGACTTTCAGCGAGCGGTGCAGTTTTCCGAGCTTGTCGTAGTATTCCACCTTCGCAGCAATCTGGCAGTCCTTGCGAATCCAGGAAATTTTCTTCGAGAAAATTTCGTCGCCCTTTTTCGGCACGGATTCCACGACCCAGCAATCGATTCCATCCACCTTTTCTTCGCGGAGGAGCTTGTGGGTGTCTTCGTCGATGTTGCGCTGGCCAACGTCGTCGTAGGTGAAGTCGGAACCCATGAAGTAATCCGTCTTGGAACTCTTTCCGCTAATGCGGCGCGTCTTTTTCATGGCGGGCAGGTAAAGCCACTTGTCGTCATCCTTGTTGATGTCGTCGTAATCGACCGTCAGGAATCCCGTGCCCTTCACGTCGTTGGGGTAGCGGAAGAACATAATCTGCTTGGTATCTTTGTCCACATCCATTGCGAACGAGGTAATCTTGCGTTCGCGCTTGGCTCCGCTTTTGTTGATGAGTGTCATCGAAAGCTCGGAACTGCGGGTGTCGCCATCGGGACGATCGTGCACTTTTTGCACGATGTCGCGACCGGTCAATGTTTCTGCGCTCACCATGGCGCTCAATGCGACAATAATTGTCGCGGCTGTTTTTGCGAATTTCATATTCATATTTTTCTCCTATTTTCCAAAAATCTTGAATTTCTTGATTAAAAGCGGTGTCACGAACAGGTCGGCGAGCAATGCCGAGACAAGGCCAACGAACACCACGAAACCGAAGTTGAACATCTGCGTTGCGGCCGAGGTGGTAAAGCCAGCGAAGGTCGCCACCATGATAATCGTCGTCATCACGAGGGCCGGGCCCGCCGTGCGGAACACATTGAGAATCGATTCGCGGTAATCGTGGGTGCGGTCAAATTCCACATGCCCGTGGTTAATGAAGTGAATTGTGTCGTCAACGGAAAGGCCGATAATCATCGGGATGAGCGTCGCCGTCATCATGTCAAGCGGAATGTCCGTGAGTCCAAGGTAGCCGCCCACGAAAATGCCCGGCGCAATGTTCGGAATCATGCCGATAAGGCCCGTGCGAATGCTGCCGAAAACGATCATCAAAAGGACAGCCACGATGACTACAGAAATCAGGAACGACGTCATCTGGCCCACTTCCAGGTACTGCTGCATGGCGGTGAACTGCGGCAAGTTGCCCACGGCGGTCACCTTTGCGTCCGGGTAAAGCTTGCGTGCGAAATTCTGCAAGTCCTCGATTTCCTTCTGGAGTTCGTTGGAGTTGTAACTTGAAATTTCAATCATCAAGCGGAGTTTCCTGTAATCGTAATCCATCCAGTAGCTTGCTTCGCTGCCGCCCGCGTTTTCGTAGAGCAAAAGCAACTGAGCGACTTCTTCTTCCGTTTCGGGAATGGCGTATTTTTCCTGACGGTTTTCGTTCAGCGTGCGGTCCAAATCCTTGACGATGTCAAGAATCGAGGTGGAACGCTTGGTAAGCGGGTAGTTGCCGGCGTGTTCCTGCAACTGGTCCAACTTTTTCAGATTCTCGACTTCCTTGGCCTTGTCATTTGTACCAAAGTCAATCACCAAGTCGTAAGAGTAGAAACTTCCGATTTCGGATTCTGCCACGTAGAGCATCTTGTTCACGTATTCGACCTTGCGGCCCATAGTGCGTTCCACGTCAAAGGCGGGTTCTATCTTGGTGAGCCCGAAAACAGAAATTGCAGTCACGACGGCGAATACGATGGCGATGGGCTTTCCGTGCCCGAGAACGAACTTGCCGATAGAATCGAGAATGACTCCCATGCGCGTGTCGCCGCGTTCAAGCACCTTCGCGTTCGGCTTCTTGTCTTTACCGAAACTCAGGAGAATCGGCGAAACCGTCAGCGCCACGAGAAGAATGAATGCAATCGCAATCGACGAGAGAATGCCCACGGAGCGAATCGGCTTGAGCATCACCGAAAGGAAACTGAGCAACGCGACAATCGTGGTAAGGCCCGAGAACAGCACCGACCAGCCTGTTTCACGCATGGCGTAAAGCACCGATTCCTTGCGCTTGCCCGTAAGCATCATGTTCTTGCGGAAGAAAGAATTGATGTGAATGTTGTATGCAATCGAGACGGCGAAGGCCAAAATCACGGGCACCATGATGTTGGTCGCATCCATGTAAAGCCCGAGATAACCCACCAGGCCAAATGTCATGATGACGCCCGCAAAAGTCGTAATCAGCGGAGAGACAATTCCGCGGAGCGAACGCGTCACCAAGAACATCACGATGATGGCGCAGAGAATCGTCATGATGAAAATGCGGCCCATTTCTTCGCCGATGTATTTCAATTTCTGGAAACTCAGGTAGGGCATGCCTGTGGCACGCGGGTGCAGCGGCGCATACTTTTCCTTCGTGATGATTTCAGTTGTTTCGCGGCCCGTCTGCATGTCGGGCGCTTCTGCCTTCACGCCCTTCGCTTCGCCTTCGGCCTTCCACACGGAATCTTCGGGGAAGGGGCGCAGTTTGATGTTGATGAAGGCTTGCTTGCGGTCGCTCGAAATCAGCTTCTTCGCCAGTTCCGGCTTGTCGGCCAGTCGCTTCTCGATTTCGGCAAGTCCCGCTTCGTCTGTCGGGATTTCTTCGGGAACAATCTGCGTGATTTCCATGCCCTCTTCGGTGCCGAGCATGTATTCCAAATCGACAATCGAAGTTGCCTTGCCGTCGGAATACGAGAGGCTATCGCGCAGTTCGTTGGAAAGTTCGCGCAAAAGCTTCAGGTTGTCCGGCGTCAAGATGGAATGGTCGCTTTCGACCAGCACGCCCACGAAATAGTCGTTACCGAAAGTTTCCTTGAACTTGTCCGTTTCGACAAGCATCGGGTCGCCCTCGATAAAGTAGCTGTCCCACGACGCCTCGACGTAGATTTTTTTCATGCCCACGATCGAAACCGCAAGCAAAACGATAAACGCCACCAGCAAAATGGCTCGGTGGTTGAGCAAGAATTCGCCAAAACGGCCGAATCGCTCGTTGATTCTTTCAATGTTAATCTTTGGAAGGCTCATTGTATCCTCTTTTTTTGCGGTGCAAAAATAGGGAGATGGCCCTAAAAATTCTACTCCAAATGGTTTTGCTTAAAACCGAATGGGTGAAATAGCGGAATGGTTCTTACGGGATTGTCGCTATGAAATATGCCTATAATGCCGAAAAATTGGTTGAAATTCTGCTGAAGTTTAAGGATGCCTTGAAAAAGATTCCCCACAATGGGGCGACTTGCCTTTTGCAGAAAATTAGTGTATATTTCGAGAAAACCCTACGCTTCGGCAATGGAAAAGCAAGCTTTTCCGCTGCTCTCTGTTTGTAGGTTTTTAGCAGAGTATCTCACCGAAGATATTCAAAAGGAGTTGGATATGGCTTTCGTTAGCGTAGGACAGAAATACGGGTTCGTTAGCGCCGGCGATGTTTACCGCCAACGTATTGCCGATGCTCGCGCCGAAGAACGCCAAAAGGCTGAAGAAAAGGCTGAAAAGGCCCGTGACGAGGAACGTGCCGATGCAATCAGCGTGTTGCAGGATATGGGCATGACTCCGGAAAAAATCGCCGAGTTCAAAGCCAAACTCGAGGCTCTAAAAAAGTAGCTTAGAGAAGTTTTCAAAAAAAGAACGCCTACGGAAAAGAAAATCCGTAGGTGTTTTTTATGGGCGTTCCCCGGCTAAGGTCCCTGAGCTTGTCGAAGGGCGCCGGGTCGGGTGCTCAAGTTTAATGTGTACGGCTGTTTATGAAGGGTGCTTTAGGCTGGTGCTGTCAATGATTTTTGATACAACGGACATTGTATGAGCGTCTTGAATACAAACGTTCATTTTCTAATGTTGCAATATTTCCGTTAATATGGAATACATATGCTTCGCCAGGTTCGCCCTTTTCATTTTTTGCATAAGTCCAAAAGAAAACATCTCCACTCGCTAAAGCAGATTTGCCGGCCTCTCTATCAAGAAATCCTTTTGGAATTGCGGAAAACCTCAGTTTGTCTGTTGCCTGCGGCCAATCTGGCAAGTCTTTTGCCATTAAGGCGGAAACATTCTTTCCTGTTTCCTTGTATAAGGCGCTCCACTCAGTTGTATCAGGAAGATGCCATCCATCAGGACATTTTTGTAAAGCTTCTCTTATATTTAAAAAGTCTCTATTTTGCACTTGCAAGTTTTCACTCATCCAAATACTGCTATTTATTTTTGTAGCCCTGTATATATTGTTGTCCTGAGAATTTTTAAAATAGACATATTTATCATTAATTTTTCCTTTTGCAAATCTTCCCTTTGTGAATACGATTCCTGCTGTATTCGCCTCTTTAGAATCGGCCCATCCGTCTCGCGTACATGTCCAAATATAGTACTTTTCCTCACCAAATCTAGAATCATCGCACAGACCTTCAAAAACCTCTATTTCCTTTGCTCGACGGAAATGATCGAGTTTTTTATCGCACACAATGGTTTCTTTTGATCTTCGAGAATTTTCGTATGTTTTTATCCAATCTTTTTCAGGGCTTTCGCACAACTCTCCTGCTAATTGCTCAAATTCATCTGCTTCCCTATATTTTCCAATTTTTGCATCGCAAACAATTTTTCCACGGCCATCTTCATTTGTAATTATCCAGCTCTTTTCGGGATTTTCGCACAGTCCGCCTACTCTTTCGAATTCATCGGCGTCTCTCCAACCGACATTTTTGTCGCAAACGACTCTATTCGTTTTGTCTATCCAGCTTTTTTCAGGATGTTCGCACAATGTTCCTGCTATACGTTCAAATTTATTTGACTCCCTAAACTTTCCTGTTTTTGCATCACATACAACACTCTTAGACTCGTCAATCCAGCTTTGCTCTGGAGTTTCGCACAATCCTCCAATTTGCTCAAATTTATCTGCTTTTCTCCAACCGATATTTTTGTCGCATACGATTTTATTTGTTCTATCTATCCAACTTTTTTGTGGAGATTCGCATAGCCCTTGGGCGTAGCTTTCTACATCAGTCGCTATTCTATATCCGCCAATTTTTTTGTCGCAAACAATTGAAACTGTTTTTCCGTCAACAATGTATGTTTTTAGCCAGCTAGAATCAACTTTTTCACAAGGCTCCTGTGTGATGGATTCAAACTCATCTTCAAAACGGTATTTCCCTGTTTTCGCGTCACATATAAGATTGACTGAATCAGCTTGGTCTTGTAACCATAGGGGTAATTTTTTAGTCCAACTGAAATCCTTTGCTTCACAATGTTCGTTCAGGTAATTGGGATAATCGCTTAGTATTTTGTTACAAGAAAAAAGAGTTATTCCATTTTTCTTCGACATAGTCTTGTCAATGGATGGATAAACGATACATGCCCTTTTTACATAGGAAATTTCTAAATTTGAAGACTTGGCATAAGAATTAGTCAATCCTTGAACCCACCCCTCTTCTGTTCCTAAAGTGTATGTGAGGTTTTGATTCTTGTAATACTTTTGTACAAATTTGACCTTTTCTTTCCATATTTCGTCCATTGCGAACCATGGTATATTTAATAGATTTTTCCAAATGCTTGAAATAGGCAAATCAAAAGGCTCGGATAATCGTTTCGTTTTCTTTTTCTTGTTAACTTCTTTCGTTGCTTGTCCTGACTTACAAATTTGTTTTGCTTTTTTTGTGAAATCATCTAATTTTGCAAGACATTTATCAACTGCCTGTTGGGTGTAGTCAAAGGAACACATGATGGCATTGCCATATATGACTGCATTATGTTTGGTATCTCTTTCCTTTGAACCGATAATGTCCATCTTCGTTATTTTATAAAAATGTTCCAAATTTTTTAAACATTCTTTTGGCGGTATTGTTTGTTCTATTGTGGTATCAATTTCAACTTCTTTCATAAACCTAAGCAAACCCTTCTTATCCAACTCTTTTAGAATTTGATATCGAATGCTTGTTGGCTGCTCTTGTACGTACAAACTACAGGGCTTTATTGTTTCTTTATTTTGACAAAGGCTTTTTTCGACTTTTTTCCAATCTTCTAGAGTGGTTGTCTTCATCCAATCATAGCAGGCTTGAGCATGGAAGCTCGTCTTCTCTGTACATAGCATTTCTACATATTTATCTAAAAATTGGGGTGAACATTCGGAATGTTGATCTTTTTTGCAAGTGGGGTCATAATGTGGTGCTATACTTAGAATCCACTTGTAATCGTTAAATTTTTCTGAACCATAAATGAATTTAGCGTCCTTAATCGATAGATTTGGAGGAAGATACATTCCTGGTACGTTCATTTTTTGAGCCATATTGGCAGCAGTTGTGTAGTCGCCCTTATCAATAGCCTCTTTTAATCCAGCATGAACGCCTGCTGATGCATAAGGAATGGCAACTATTGCGGTAAAGAGTGCCCATATGCATTGTCTCAAATTATTAGCCATTGAAACTCCTTTTAGGTTGGTTGAGTTTACTTTTTTGCAAAGAGCCTTGCCAATTTTTGTGTAAATACAAAAAAGGCGCGAGTCGTTGCATTTATCACTCTGAGGCTCTGCAATGCCCGTACAAGATAAACGCAAACGACCCACGCCCCAAAAGGGCTGTTGCCCAATGGTCAAATGACCAAAGACCGACTATTAAGTCGGTGCGACAAACTGAAACACACCGCTAAAACGGCATGCCTGCGTGAGCGTTCGCCTTGCCCTCTTGTACGTGAAATTTGCAGATTTCAGAGCGAGAACAAGAGCTAAACTCTATTTTGCTTTAAAGATAACTTCAAAAAATCAAAATGGTGCAGCTTTTTTTTCAAAAAAAGCTGAATTTTTGTACGGATGAGCCCGAAAAGCCCTAAATAAAGCCGAAATGATATTCCAATTTGGATTAAAATTGTATATTTGGGGACGTCATCGGAAATGCCGGTGCTTTGGTATATCCCCCGACAGGGGCCCGCAGTATAATACTGCACCGAGCAAAATGCTCGGTTTATGGGGCATGCGTTCCATAGGTAAGGCTATGGGAAAAATCAAGGAAATCGTATTGTGTCGGCCGAAAGGTGGTATTTGGTTGGAAAGCTATGGCTATTGCCATGTTGCCGAGGAATATTATATATTTAGAGCGGAGGCTTCATTATGACCGAGAACCTTATCAAGAATGCGATGCATGCAATCAAGACGATGGACCATTCTAGGGAGGCTGCACTACGTCGGCTTCAGAGAGCGGGGATTCTTACAAAGTCCGGCAAAATGACTGCTCTCTACCGTAGGTGTATCAAGGCCCAAACGCCTAAAGGATAGATTTTATGGACGATATCTATTTAGATCGTCCTAATCTATACATAGGTTTTCATGGTTGCGAAAAGAGTGTGGGAATGGATTTGATTCTATATCCTACCCACATTCATATGAGTGCTCATGATTATGAGTGGCTTGGCCATGGTTTCTATGTGTGGGAAAATAATCAGGACAGAGCCTTGGACTGGGCTTGTAATCATCATCCTAAATTTAAAGAACCCTTCACGGTTGGCGTTGTCTATACGCTGGAGAAATGCCTTGACTTGACAGATAAGCATTTTATAGAACTTCTTTCGAATGACTATCCCGAATTTATTAAGGATATCAAGCATTTTGGAACATCCATACCGCAAAATACAGATTTGAAAGGAAACCCTGATCCTAGTGGAATTTTGAGATACCTTGATTGCTTCTTGATTGAACATGTTCATTCGGTAAATGATATCGCCGAAGATATTCCGTACTTTGACTCTGTTCGTGGTGCGTTTTCCGAAGGCACTCCAGCTTATCCTGGAACACAGTTTGGCGATAAGAATCATATTCAGGTATGCATACGCAATAAGAAATGTATTAAGGGATTTTTCTTGCCCAGATGCTAGAATCGCGTTAACCCCTTGGGTTGTTGACGGTCCATTTGGAGTGGTTTTTTGTGCGGTTTTCGGCTAATTTTGGCGCATGAAAAACGCTGATTTTGTTGACCGTTTGAGTCTCGCCGAAATGGGCGAAAATCGTTGCGGGACGGTCGCCCAGATTGAGGGCGATTCCCGCTTTATTTCAAGAATCGTTTCCATCGGACTTACGCCGGGTTCCGCCTTTACGCTCCTCAAGAATGACGGGCGCTCGCCGGTGCTCGTTTTTTGCCGCGATACGGTTATCGCTGTCAATCATAAAGAAAGTTCACAGATTTTTGTCAAGGTGGAATCGTAAAAATGGGCGAAATCAAGACTATTGCTTTGCTCGGGCAGCCCAATTCCGGTAAATCGACGCTTTTTAACAACTTAACGGGGCTTCACCAGCACGTGGGCAACTGGCCCGGCAAAACGGTGGAGCAGGCCGAGGGTGAATTTGTTTTTGATGGTACGACATATAAAGTAATCGACCTTCCGGGGAGTTACGGGCTTTCGGCGAACTCCGAAGAAGAAGTCGTTACCCGCGACTACATTCAGAGCGGCAAGGCCGACCTCGTGTGCATCCTGGTAGATGCGTCACAGCTAGAACGCAGCCTTTACATGCTGGCGGATTTTGTGGGCATTCGCATGCCCGTGATGCTGGTGCTCAACATGATGGATGTGGCCGAAGCGGCGGGCAAGAAGATTGATGCGTCTGCGATTGAAAAACGCCTCGGCGTTCCGGTGCTTGGTTTCAGCGCGGCCGAAACGGAACGTTATCCTGAATTTTTCAAGAAGATGGTTTCGGCCATCAAGACGCCTGTTTGCCTCGATAGCGGGAGCCTGCGCGAGGAACTCGTTAGCGGGGGAGAGCTTGCTGAAAAAACGGATAATCTCATTAGCCGCATCGAAGCGGCCCTCGGCGATTTTGAATACGGTGTGTGCGAAAAAATCTGGATTGTGGAAAAACTCCTCGAAAAAGACAAACTCATTTGCGGTGTCGTGCGCGAATCGCTTCCGTTTGCCCGCAAAAATGCGATTGAAGCAATCCTCGATAGCGACGAGGGACGCGACGGCGGTATTCTTACTGGTGAAGCCAAGTATCGCTGGGTTTCAAAGATTGTGCGTGAATCGGCGACGCCCAAGTCCATCGAGAAAGTCTTTAGCAAGTGGGACCGCATTGCCACGCACCATATCAAGGGAAAGTTCTTTGCGTTTGGTATCATGGTTGTGTCGCTGATTGCGTGCATGATTCTCGCTTTCCCGGGCATGGGAATTGGCTTTGGAATGCAACCTGTGTTACAGTCGCTCGTAGAACGTGTTGGCAATGCGCTTGGCGTCTGGCCTGTGGTGATTTCGTTCATCAATCTGGTGCTCGTCGGTGGAACTTGCATCACGATTTGTATGACAAGTTTCATTTTCGCTATCATTTTCGTATTCCGCATTCTCGAAGAAATCGGCTACATGGCGCGTTTCTCGTATGCGTTTGACAACTGGCTTTCGCGCCTGGGCTTGCAGGGCAAGGCAATTATGCCGCTGTTTTCCGGAATTGGCTGCACGGCGGGTGCAGTTTGCGGTACGCGCGTGCTTGATACCCGCGGGCAACGCCTGCTTGCGCTCGTTTTGTTGTGGGCGATTCCGTGCGGGAGCAAGGTGGCGGTGGTGCTGTTCCTGGCGTCGACTTTCTTCGGGTCGGCCGCACCGCTGTTCGGTATCGGCTACGTGGCGCTGATTTTTGCAAGCTTCTACTTGTCTTCGCGCCTGTTCGGAAAAAAGCTTGTCCCGCAGAATGAACGCGTGGGCATGATTATGGAACTGCCGCCGTATCACAAGCCGCACTGGAAGATGATTGCCGCGATGGTCGGACGCAGCACTTGGGGCATTTTCAAGAAGGCCTTGAAGATGATCCTGATGGTGGCGGCCCTTTTCTGGGCGCTCTCTTACGCAGGCGACGGAAATGTGGAAAATACTCTCCTGTACAAGATTGGTAATGCGATTGAGCCCGTGACGATGTTCTTTGGCATGCGCTGGGAGCTTTTCGTCTCTTACCTGGGCGGCATGTTCAGCAAGGAAGCTTCGCTTGGCATCATGAGCACGCTCTTCAACCATACCGGCGAGGCGTTCTCGCTCGTGACTCGCGTGGCTGCAAGTGAAAACCTGGGCGAGGCTCTTGCAAGTACCATCACCAAGCCCGAAGCGCTCGCGTTCCTGTTTGCGTCGATGTTCAATGTTCCCTGTGTGCTGGCGATGGGCACCACCTACCGCGAAGCGGGTTCAATCAAGTGGCTTGCTACAATCATGGGTTACTATCTCGCCCTTTCGCTCGGGCTCGCCTTTATCGGCTATCACATCGGTTTGCTTATTTTCTAACGGAGGAAATTTTATGAGCAATATCAGAACGACTGGAAAGAAATCTTCGAATACGTTGGTTCGCGACTTGGTGAACGTAGGCATATTTTCGGCACTTTATATCGTGCTTGGTTTTATGTCGTCGAGCATCGGCTACATTCCTGCCCTTATTGTTTTTTCGACCGCGAGTATCGCGCTTGTGACGAGCGTACCCATGTTCCTGTTTTATTCGAAAATAGAAAGGCCGATTCTGTGCTGCATGCTTTTCTGCGGCATTTTCGGGGGCGCAATGTTAGTGATGGGTCAGAGCATTATCATGTTTGCGATAAGCCTTGCAGTTGGGCTACTGTCGGGAACAATTCTGAAAGTCATAGGGAAAAATTTTGCTGGCTTGTACATGGCAAACATTGTCTTGAGCCTAATGAGTTCTTCGATGATGCTTCCGCTTTGGCTTTATACCGAGGAATATCTAGAATATACCCGTGGCATGTGCGACGAAGGTTACGTTGCGAAGTTGGCGGAACTTTCTAACAGTATCTGGCCCCTGGTCGGAATTTACACCTTCGGCATCTTGGGTGCCGTTATCGGTGAACTCGTGGCCCGCCGCATCATGAAAAAGCATTTTGAACGGATCGGTCTTGCCCGGTGAAATTGGATCCGCGAACAAAACTGTTCTTAACGATTGCGGGAAACAGCATCATTCTTTCCGCGCCAGTGATTTACGGCGCTATGATTGTTGTTTTGCCGGCAGTTTTATTGGTGCTTGAAAAAAGATGGCGGTTTTCCCTGCTCTTTTCTTTCTTGTACGCAATATCTGCATTCAGTTTTGATTATTTAAAAACGATGGATGTCGGGCTGGCGGGCACGCTGTTTGTCTCGACGATGATGCTTGTTTCGCATGTGATGCCGATAAGCGTTATTTTTTACTATGTCATGACGACTACCAAGGTAAACGAGTTCATGGCAGGAATGTCGAAGATGCATATTCCTAACAAAGTGACGATTCCCTTGGCGGTGATGATTCGCTTTTTCCCGACCGTATTCGATGAAGCCCGCGATATCGGGAATGCAATGCGCATGCGGGGCATTCGCCTGTTCAGCCTGCGGACATTAAAGAACCCGCTTGCCATTTTGGAATACAGACTTATTCCGTTGTTGGTGTCACTCACGAAAATCGGGGATGAACTTTCGGTGGCGGCGACGACGCGCGGACTTTCGCCAGAAACGAGACGTAGTTGCATTGTCAAAATCGGATTCCACGTTCAAGATGTTGTCGTGTTTGTTTATTGTTTGGCCGTTATAGCACTGCTTTGTGGTATTACTCCGTTTTCTGTCATTCTGGAGGAAGGTCCCTGAGCTTGCCGAAGGGCCGACCGATAGAATCCATTATTATGAATATTGCCTTAAAAAACGTTTCCTTCTCCTACGCAGAATCTCTTGACGACGCCGTCATCAAGAACTTGAATTTCGAAATCAAGTCTGGCGAATGCGTTGTGCTTGTGGGGGAGTCGGGTTGCGGAAAGACGACCATTTCCAAACTGATTAACGGTCTTATTCCGCTTTATCAATCGGGAACGATGGCGGGCGACGTATTGCTCGGCGACAAGAATACCGCCGACATGACGCTTGCTGAAATTTCAAGGCACGTGGGTTCCGTTTTCCAAAATCCGCGTTCGCAGTTTTTCAACATCGATACCGACAGTGAAATCGCCTTCGGCTGCGAAAACTTGGGAATGGATCCGGAGGAAATCAGGGAACGCGTGAATCGCGTCGTGAAGGAATTCCACATAGAACATTTGACGGGCCGAAATATCTTCCACCTTTCTGGCGGAGAAAAGCAAAAAATCGCCTGCGCTTCGGTCTCTGCGACCGATCCGGAAATTTTCGTTCTCGACGAGCCCTCGGCTAATCTTGACTTGAAAACCGTCGCGGACCTCGCCGAAATCATCAAATTATGGAAATCTCGCGGCAAGACCGTTGTTATCGTGGAGCACCGCATCCATTACCTGCGCGAAATTGCAGACCGGATTTGCTACGTAAAAGATGGCTGTATTGCGCACGAATGGACTCCTGCGGAACTCGAAGCGAAAGGCCCGGAATATGCGGCAAGCCTCGGACTGCGCTGCATGAATTTGGAACAACTTAAAAATAAGGTCCCTGAGCTTGCCGAAGGGCCGGAAAGTTCGAAGGAGCCTGCGAAGCGAACTCTTAAAGAATCATTGGTCTTCAAAGACCTCCATTTCGCCTACAATCGCAAATTCCCGGTTCTTGACATTCCGGAACTTTCACTCCCGCGCAATCAAATCACTGCCATTATCGGGCATAATGGAGCCGGGAAATCGACGCTGGCCCAGGTGCTGTGTGGGCTTCGCGGAACCTGGCGACAAAAACGCAAGGCGCGTAAATACGGCGCATACCTGATTATGCAGGATGTGAACCACCAGCTGTTTACAGAAAGCGTCCTTGACGAAATTTTGTTGGGCATGAATTCGCAAGATGAAAACGCCGCCCTAGAAATCCTTGAAAGGCTTAACCTGAAAGATTACGCTAGCTGCCACCCGATGGCGC